>CAMLCX010000731.1 GCA_946478635.1 uncultured Pseudomonadota bacterium | reverse complement strand
TGCGCGCCAACGGCCTGCCGAACTATTCCAACTTCTTCCTCGGCCACACCATCGGCCTCGAAGCGCGCGAGTTTCCATTTCTCATCGGTCCGGCGGAAGAAGTCGACGATCCGTTTTTGCCAAATACAACCAACATCCCCATGGAACCCGGCATGACGGTGAATCTAGAAGCCTCCAATCACGAAGCCGGCTGGGGCACCGTGCAAGTCGAATACACCTGCGCCGTTACCGAAAAAGCTCACGAGCATCTGATCTTCCCGGAGCAGAAGCTGTTTACGTTGCCGCTGTAGTAGTGGAAGCTTTGGCGACTTCCTCTGAACTTCGGCAATGTTACTACGACGTATAGCTAGAGATGGTGGGGAAATTTGCATGAAGACGATTCGATCGTTGATTTTCTGCGTAGCCGCTGCATTAGCTGCGCCTGGTACACCCGCTTGGGCGCAAAGGCTGGACGCGCAGTTACTTAAGATGTACGGCGGCAACTACTCGTCCGATTGCAGCAATGGCTCCGCGCCGCGGCTGCGCGTCGTCGCCGACGCGCTGATGGTGGAGCAGGGAAACAAGCGCTTGACGGGCAGCAACGTGCAGGCCGCCCATTCCTTTTTCGGTCAATCGCCGCCGCCCGACTACCAGGTGGCGTTGCTTGGCGAAGTACGCGGTGAGCAGCTGATATTTCTCGTCTATCGCGACAAGACCGGTCAGTACATCACCATCGACGGCGATACGAAAGTTAGGGCCGCGCTCGGTAAATCGCTAATCGATCGGAAATACCGCAGTTGCAATCCCGCGCAGCAGGCAGCCGTCCCCAATCCTCCAAGCCCCGCGCCGCGAAAGTATTCCGAAACGGAGATCAGCGCGCCGGGACTACTGGCCGATCCGAAATTCAAATCGGCTTATTACAAAGCGCTTGGCGCGCTGGTCAATGAGAGTTGGCTCGCAAAACTCGACGGCCCCAGCCCGCAAAACAAGAAAATTACAGTGGCCGGCGCCGAGTATCTGTTGGCCGGAGCTTGCAAAGATCATGACTGCGCGGACAACAACATAGCGTTGCTTTACTCGGCGGCGCAGGGAGTGGTGTACGGAAAGGTTTATCGTCAGCGTCGATCGGCTCTAATCGGCGTGCCGCCGGCGGCGGTGGCGCGCGAATTGGATCGTTTGTGGCAAGCGGAATGGCGGCAGAATAGATAATCAAAGGTAGCGATGCGACCTTGAGCGAAACGATTTATTCTTGGTTTCGCCGGAGAAGTGGACGAGCCGTTCCTGCCGAACACTACCAACGTTCCGATGGAGCCCGGCATGACAGTCAACTTGGAAGCCTCCAACCACGAAGCCGGCTGGGGCACCGTGCAAGTCGAAGACACCTGCGCCGTTACCGAGAAAGGTCACGTAACAAAAATGTTTGTCCAGATAGTCAACAACGTCCCTTAAGCGCTTCCCTTATCCGATGGTCCGATAAGACACGATAGACAACATGGAGATAGGATCCGCTTAGATTTCTTCCGAGCAATTCGTAAGACCTCGTCACGCCCGCGTTGACTCCGAATCTTCCCAAAGAACCGGACGGCCGCTGGGTGCTTTTCCGCGACGCCAACATGGTAACCGCCGAAGCGCCGATAAATTAGCCTTTGACGGCGAAGATGGTAAAATTTGTGCTTTATTTCTCTAACGCTTTTTCATGCGGTCACGCCCCGGCGGGCGTATGTGTAAAACGTAGACCGTAGACGTTTTTTCTTCGATTTTGAAAATGATCCGATAGACGAAGGGTTTTTTGCCGTAGAGCAAGTGCCGCAAGCCGCGGTTCTCGGGAGTGATTGGGGCGCGCTTTGGGTACTGGTCTAGGCCGTTCATGGCTCTCGCCATGCCGTTAAACCATGTCGCCGCCCGTGGTGAATTCTCAGCTTGTATCTGCCCGTAAATGTCGGCCAGGTCGCGTTCAGCGCGGGCAGTGATTTCAACGCGGTAAGCCATGATCCCGCCGAAACGAAGTCAGGAACTCTCGTACGGGACGGGTACGGCCCTTAGCGATATCCTCAAGGCCTTGCCGGATGCCTTCCGCGGCATCCGCGCGCGCTGCAATATCGAGCAAGCGTTGATAAGCTTCCGCATCCTGGACGACAGCGGCGGCTTTACCGTTGACCGTCAAAATAACCGGACGTTTATTTTTTTTCAGCTGCTGAAGAAATGCGGCGGAATTATTACGAAACGTCGTTAGGGGTTGAATGTCCTGCGTAATATCCATCAGCGATTCTCCTTTAAAGCACCTTTAAAGGTATTATTTCACGGCGCCCGATTTTGTACAACGGTGATCCTGAAGGCAAGGTAGGCCGGTGTGCGTCCCGGTTGCGAGGAGCAGGTACCGGGCGACGTTCAGGAATTTCAGCTCGGCGGAAACTTTGCTTGCTGTTGCACCCATCTTCGAGTCATTATGACCCCATTGCAGGGAGGCACGCCGATGCGCCGCTCGGGCTACACGTTGACGCTTTTTCGCAAAGAGCCGGACGG
>CAMLCX010000730.1 GCA_946478635.1 uncultured Pseudomonadota bacterium | reverse complement strand
TGGCCACGTGCAGCCATTTGGTATATCCGCGGCCGCTCTTGGCCATCTGCACATCCTTTTCGTTCACCGCATGAATCGCCATAAAGACTCCCATTTAATGGCTCACCGCTGAGACGCGGAGGACGCGGAGGGGGAAGTTACTCTGCGAACTCTGCGCCTCTGTGGTGAACCGTGCATTTCCTCTTTGGTTGCGGCACCGCCGCGCCAGGTTCGTTGCATTTACTTCTTAAGCCACCGCCGCCGACTTGCCCAAGTTCCGCTCGCTCTCCGGCACCCATTTTTCATAGGCCGGAATGACGATCACCTTGTTTTTCTCCGGATCGCGCACGATGCACTTCGGGTCCTCACCGCGTTTCACCTTTTCGATCTCGCGCAGATACATCTGGCGCAGCTTGATGATGCCGTCGTCGATGACAGGTCCCAGATTTTCATTTTCGCGATCGGCGATCGCCGGCATGCTATCCACCACCATGCCGTCTTCGATGAAGTGCAGCGGCGGAATGTCATAGCCCAAAACCGGATTGTCCGAGTCGCGATACTCCTTGTAGGGCTCGATAAAATTGAACGGCGGCTTCCAACGCCGGCTGAACGGATCACCCTCGTACTTGCCGGGATTGTCCGACGGCTTGAAGCGCACCCGCATGAGCATCGTGTGCGTGTCGTCGATGGGCACGCTCCAGCGCGCGGCCGACACCGGCGTGCCGGCTTTTTCACCGGACAAATAACGCCCGCCGCTGCCGCCGCAGCTGATGCCGGGCATTAACAGATGATGTTCGCGGTAATTGAGCATGCCGGGTTCTTTGGTTTTCCGGTACGCTTTGTAGACCATGCCCCACTCGGTTTCGTGAAAACCCAGCTCGGGCTCGGTGCTCATGATATCCGGCCAAGCGCCGCCGTGGGTGAAACTTGGATGCACCGGGTCCATGCCGTTCTCGACGCACTGCAGCCAGTTGCAGTTTTGAAAGCCCTGAATCGTAATGTACACGTCGCCCTCGCCGGCGAGAAAGTTGTAGCGCGGCACGAGCGGCGCCGGTTGCTGCCCGAAGTAGGAGAAAATCAATCCGCCCAGTTCTTCGACCGGATAAGACGGCAGGCGAATATTTTCTTTATGCAGCGGGCTATCGGCCGGCTCGCCGGGAATTTGCACGACTTTGCCATTGGTATCGTAGAGCCAGCCGTGGTAGCGGCAGCGCACGCCGTCGCGCTCGATATCGCCAAGACACAAATTCGCGCGCCGGTGCGCGCAAAAGGCGCCGATCACGCCGGGCTTGCCCGTGGCGTCGCGGAAGAGCACTAAATCTTCGCCGAACACCCGTATGAAAGTCGGTTTCGCCTGCAGATGGGCGGAGATGCCGATGGGCCACCAGTACCGGCGCAAAAACTCGCCCATCGGCGTGCCCTTCCCCGTGCGCGTCAGAATCTCATTTTCTTCCTTGGTGGTCTTGTACATCGAAACTCCTTGGGGAAATCAACCGCAAAGAACGCAAGCGGGATAAGTTTCGTAGCAACAAACCGGCCCGACTGTATAGTGCAAATTTCTTATTTTGCGACCTTTGCGTTCTTTGCGGCAAAATCTTCCTGGATCTCTCCTTTGCGCTCTCCGTGGTTAATCCTCTTCCTACTGCGCCAGAACTTTTTTCATGCGCTCGACCACGTCGGGAGGCTGCACGACGACTTTTTTCGCGATCGCTTCCAGCTCTTGTCCTGGCACGGGTTCCACTTCCCAGTTGCGCTTTTGCGCTTCGGCTTTGAATTCCGGATCGCTGAGCGCCTTCAGAAGCGCTTCGCGCAGGATCGCCAAACGGTCCGCCGGAATCCCGGGCGGAGCAATCAACGGGCGGCCGATCGAATCCGGCGCCATCAGCACCACGGCCAGCCTCCGCGTCACGTCGGGAGCCTTGCGCTTGTCGAGGATCTCGTTGACCGTCGGCACGTCGGGAAGTCGCGGGTCGCGCTTCGGACTGCCGTGCACCAGCACGCGCGTGAAACCGCTTTTAAACCAACTTCGGGTCGGCTCGCTGCCGAAGTAGCCTTCCAGGCTGCCGGCGCGGCATTGCACTTCGCCCTTTTGCATCGCCAGATCAATCTCCGCCGCCCCCGGATAACCGGTAACGATATTGAATTTCACACCCGCGGCCTCTTCGATCAAACGTGGAAAGTAGTGCCCCACCGTGCCTAGAGCCGTCGCCCCACAGCGCGGTTGCTCGGGCGCGTTGCGAATATCGTCCAGCGATTTGTAGGGCGCGTCGGCCCGGCTATAGATAATCCTGACGGTGCGCTCAGGCGAACCGATCCAGCCGAACTTCGCCCAGTCGAACTTCACTTCCTTCATTTCCGTGAGCTGATTGAAGTAAAGACCCGGAGTGACAAAACCGATGGTCAGACCGTCCGGCTTCGCCACGCCATAAATATAGTTCGCCGCCGTCAGAGAACCGGCCCCGGGCATGTTGTGCAAAATAATGTTCGGCTTGCCGGGAATATGCGGCGTCATGGCGCGGCCGAG
>CAMLCX010000729.1 GCA_946478635.1 uncultured Pseudomonadota bacterium | reverse complement strand
CGCTGCGGTTACTTCTCGTATTCGGGTTCTTCGTTCTATAGATCATCTACGCACAAGTATTTTCGAAGGAGATCACGAAGGACACGAAGTATTCGGAAATCATTTTTCTCAACCTTCGTGCTCTTCGTGTCCTTCGTGGTGAGTCCCCTTTTATTGCGAAACCCTCAACGGCCATGCTAATCGCCGCAACCGCGAATCTTGGTCGGGCCGCCGGCGGCCTTGAGCGCTTCAGTGCCGAGCTTGACGTCGACCACCTGGTCATAGCTCGGCTTTTTGTCCGCCTGGATGTCGCCGTTTTCGATACCGTTGTCGATGGACCACTCGGTGCGTTCTCGTGAAAAGCCGGTATTGACGCTCCAGACACAATTTTTCACCAGGTAGTCGTACGAAAAGCTTACCGCCTCCTGGGGCTTTTTGGTCGCTTCCACCATGATCGGGATGACTTTTTCTTTCTGGTTGTAAATGGCGCGATTGGCTTCGATGAGGGATGTCGCTACGTCGCGCACCATGGCCCGGTCCTTGGCAAGCATACTGTCCGCCGCGCCGTAAGCGTTGAAGAAATATTTCGGCATCAGCTTGGAAAGATCCACAAGCACGTGCAGACCCGGTTTTTCTTTCTGGGCCAGGTACACGTCTTCGGGATGGAGCGCCACGCCATGGATCTGTCCCGCCACAAGGCCGGGGAGTCTCCCGGCGGTAGCCGAAGAAATAAACTGAGCGTCCTCTACCTTGAGCCCGGCGGTCTTCAGCACCTCGCGTCCCATCACCCAATTAAAACCTCCCACGCCGCCGCCGGTGGCGCTGAGCCGCTTGCCTTTTAAGTCGGCCGCGGTCTTCACGTCTTCGCTGACCATGTATGCTTGCGGCAGGCGAGGCGCCATGCCCCAAAATTGTTTTGCCTTTAGTCCCTGAGAGATGGCGGTGGTGTTGATCGTCGCCAGGGCTTGACCCTGAGTGACCGCGGCCAAGTTGGCCGCCGACGCGCCGCCTTCGAACTCGACGATCTCCGCATCGATACAATGACGCGCGAAGATCCCGAGCGACTTCGCCACGTAGATCGGCGTATGAACCACGTTGGGCGGCGAAA
Source organism: uncultured Pseudomonadota bacterium (assembly GCA_946478635.1). The sequence goes on along the minus strand of CAMLCX010000729.1, from coordinate 1,429 downwards.
CCGATACGCCGAGTTTGACCTTGCGCATTTCTTTGCAAGGATTCGTGGCTTGAGCCGCGGCGGAACCGGCGCCGCCAATGGCCCAGGTCAGAGCGACGATCATTATCCACGCGACCCGCCGCGCAAAATTAAAACTATTACGAATATCTTCACCAGTCATAGTTTGCCTCCTTATTTGCTCACTCTTGATCGGGTTGATGCATCCAGGGCGCGACGCGCTTCTCGATAAAACGCAGCAAGCTGGTCAGGCTGATGCCCAAAAGGCCTAACGCTGCGATGGGCACGAACATCGCATCGGTGCGATAGGTACTGGCGTAGCGCGAAATCAAATAACCAATACCCGTGATCGCGGTGTAGAGATCCGCGAGGACCATGCCGATCAAGCCGCGGCCGATGGCAAGCCTTAGCCCGGTGACGATGAATGGCACCGCAGCGGGCAGGACGATGTGGGTCCAAAGTTGTCGCTCACTACAGCCGAAGGCGCGGCCGACCTCGGTCAAGCGGGTGTCGACATTTTTGACGCCTTGATGGGTGTTGATGACGATGGGGAAGAAGGTGAAAAGAAAAACCACGGCGATCTTGGCGGTTATTTCAAAGCCGAACCACAGGACCAATACCGGGACGAGCGCCACTGACGGGATCGAATAGAGCGCTGTAATGTACGTATCGAGAGCGACATCAACGATCCAGAAGCGCGCCATGATGAGCCCGAGGGCGATGCCAAAGACCGTCGCCAGACCGAGACCGGCGAAAAGCACGATGAGGCTTTGAGAAAGATATTTCCACAGCTCACCGCTGGCGATCATTTTAACAGCGGCGCTCGCCACGGCGGTCGGATAGGTAAACAACACGGGATTGGTATGCCGGCCCAAATATTCCCAGGCGCTCAGCACGACGGCGAGGGAGACGACTCGAATGATTATTTGAACGATCGTCCAACGGCGCTGAACGGCTTGAGCCTTTTGCCGGACTGCCTGCTGGTCCGCGGCAAGTTCCTGGTTCGCGCGGTGGGCGAGCGTGGCGCTCGACGGCTCTTCTGTCCGACTGATGCTCATCACATGACCACGGAGGGACGCAGCTCTTCCCAGATATGGTTGCGTAATTCGGTGTAACGCGAATCGGCGCGCACCGCCGCCGGATCGCGCGGCCGGGGAAAATTCACCGGCAGGACTTCTTTCACCCGCCCTGGCCGAGACGCCATCACCGCGACGCGGTCGCCCAAAATAATCGCCTCATCGATTGAGTGGGTGATGAAAATCATGGTCTTGCGCTCACGTTCGTGGAGCTGAAGTAATTCCTCCTGAAGCACCTCGCGTGTCTGGGCGTCCACCGATGCGAAGGGTTCATCCATCAGAAGGATCTCCGGGTCGATCGCGAGGGCGCGCGCCAGGCCGACGCGCTGCTGCATGCCGCCGCTGAGCTGGTAGGG
>CAMLCX010000728.1 GCA_946478635.1 uncultured Pseudomonadota bacterium | reverse complement strand
CGTGCTCGAACACCAGCGCGACGATCGGCCGACCTAAAACGGCCAGCCCGACCGCGGAGGGAATACACAGGAGAAAAACCAGCGCCAACGAGTGTGCCAGTGTTTGGCGAAATTCGACATAGTCCGGATTCGTCGTGCTGCGCGACAACGGCGGCAACGCTGCCGTCGCGATGGCGACGCCGAAAACGCCGATCGGAAACTGCATAAAGCGGAAAGCATAGCTTAACCAAGACACCGGGCCGTTGAGCACGGCGCCGGTCGCCGGATCGACGATTTCCGAAGCGAAGTTGGTGTTCACGAAAACATTGATCTGAACTGCGGCGGTGCCGATGATCGCGGGGCCCATGAGGCGCATGATCTGACGCACTCCCGGATCCGTGAAGTTCAGCATGGGCCGGTATCTGAAACCGGCGCGGCGCAGACTCGGCCACTGCACGGCGAATTGGAGAAAGCCGCCGACGAGGGTGCCGTATGCCATGCCTTCGATGGCACTGAGACCGAAAAACGGTCCCATTGTAAAACCGAGGAATAATCCGCCGATGATCGAGCCCAGATTGAAAAACACCGGGGCGATGGCCGGAATCGCGAAGTTGTTGCGCGCATTCAATATGCCCATGGCCTTCGCTGCGAGCGCGATCAGCAGCAAGAACGGAATCATGATACGGGTCAGGTGTATGGTCAACTCCGCCTTGCCGGGCACGTCGAAAAAACCGGGAGCCAGTAAATAGACGATGGATGGCGCAAAGATCCAACCGACAATGCAGATCAGGCCCAGCAGGATCATCAACGCCGTGGCGACCCGATTTGATAAACGAAAGGCTTCCTCTGCGCCTTTGCTTTGCTGAACCTGCGTAAAGGTGGTGACGAAAGCCGCGGACAGGGCGCCTTCGGCGAACAAATCGCGCAGCAAATTCGGAATCCGGAACGCGGTGAGAAAAGCATCGTACTGGAGTCCGGCACCGAATAACGCGGCGAACACCTGATCGCGCACCAATCCCAATATACGGCTCGCCATGACTGCTAGGCTGATGACTCCGGCATTGCGCGCGACGCTGGCGCGAGCTTGTTGGGCGCGATCTTTTTCCATGATTATTGCGACGGCTATTTGAATACGGGTAGCATGAAACGCGCGGTGCGTCGACGCGACACCTGCGAGCGCTTGGCGCGCAGCTCCGAGCGCTCACAAATATTTTCACAAAGCACAACACTGATCGTTGACAGGACGCCCGCTCTTCGCATAGCCTCCGGCATCTCGCAACGATGAAACCTTGGACTTGGCTATTGCTATCCAGCTCACGCTTCACAACTCTATTGCTGCGTCAACGCGAACGATTGAAAGCAGCGGAAGGAGCTGACGAAAATGCCTGAGCGCTCAAGACAATTGTGTATTTGCGTCGTCCTGTGTCTGATCACGGCTTGGCTCGCGCCTCCCGCCTGGAGCCAGAACGAGCCTTTTTACCAAGGCAAAACGCTTAGATTCGTGGTCGGCTCGGCGCCGGCTAATTTCTACGACTCTTGGGCGCGGTTGATCGCGCGTTATTGGGGCAAGCATATTCCGGGGAATCCCAATGTGATCGTGCAAAACATGCCCGGTGCGGGTTCCATTACGGCGGTCAATTATGTTTACGGCGTCGCCAAGGCAGACGGCTTGACGGTGGTTCTGCCGAACAACAGCATCTACATCGAACAACTGGTCGGACGCAGAGAGGCGCAGTTCGACCTGCGCAAGTATCACTGGCTCGGTTCAGCGGCTCAGGAATCGATCATGTTCTACATGCGCGCGGATACGCCGTACAAAAACATCGGCGAAATCATCAGGGCCAAACAACCGCCCAGTTGCGGCGGCTCGGGAACCACCAGTTCGGATTACATCGTGGCGAAGATTCTGGAGCTGGCTGTGGGCGCCAAGATCAACTCGGTTTCGGGTTATCAAGGCGGCAGCGACGCTGATCTGGCGGTGGAAAAGGGCGAGATCGTCTGCCGCGCGCATACGCTCGCGTCTCATTTCGGCCGCGAGCCGTTCAATTCCTGGCACAAGAAGGGATTTGACCTTCACCTGCTTCAATCCGGACGCAAGCGCGATCCGCGCGCGCCGGAAGCGCCGACTCTGTATGAGGTATTGGAGGAATTTAAGGTTCCTGATGGAAAGCGGCGCGTCGCCCAGGCGCTGTTGTCCGGCGGTGAGTTCGGCCGTCCGGTGTTGGTGACGCCGGGAACGCCGCGGGATAGAATTAAAATTCTCCGCGATAGCTTTCGCAACGTCATGAAAGACGGAGACCTCTTGGCAGAGGCGAAGAAGAGCCGGATGGATGTGGAGTACACCGCGGGTGAAGAGTTGGAGGCATTGCTCAAAGAAGTCTTGACCCAGCCTCCCGAGGTCATCGAACAAGCGCGAAAAATCTTAGGCAATTAACCGGAGGAAAATATGGACGTCACCGCAAAACTGGCCGAGTTCGTGACCGATCTTCATTACGAAGCGATACCGCGCGAAGCGGTGGAGACTGCAAAAATTGCCGTG
>CAMLCX010000727.1 GCA_946478635.1 uncultured Pseudomonadota bacterium | reverse complement strand
ATTTCGCCGATCGTGACTGCCGAGTCGATCGACATGAATGTCGCCTTTCGCGCGGCGCGTTACGACAAGGGCGGAGACGATTATCTCAATTTGCCGCTGACGCGCGACGAATACGATCGGTTCATTGCCGCGCTGCTCGGCGCCGAAAGGGTGCCGACGCACAGCTTCGAGCGCTTCGTGCCGTTCGAGGGCTGCATGCCGATTGAAGAAATGGCGGACCGCGGCCGCGAAACACTGGCGTTCGGTCCCATGCGCGCCGTCGGTTTGTGCGATCCGCGCACGGGCCGGCGTCCCTGTGCCGTCGTGCAACTGCGCCAAGAAAACCAGGAACGATCGCTCTACAATCTGGTCGGTTTTCAAACCAAAATGACTTACCCCGAACAGCGCCGTGTTTTCGCTCTGGTTCCCGGCTTGACCAACGCGGAGTTTGTCCGTCTAGGGAGCCTGCACCGCAATACCTTTATTAATGCGCCGCAGCAGCTCTTACCGACGCTGCAATGGCGCCGGCGCGACACGCTGTTTTTCGCCGGCCAGATGACCGGCGTGGAGGGCTATATCGAGTCCGCGGCGATGGGCTTGCTTGCCGGAATCAATGCGGCCCATTTATTGGCCGGAAGGCCTCTTGTCAGTCCGCCGGCGACCACGGCGTTCGGATCGCTGTTGAATTACATCACCGACCCGCACCGCAAACGGTTCCAACCGATGAACGTCAATTTCGGCCTGATTCCGCCGCTCGCAGCGCCCCTACGCGGCAGGGAGAAAAAGGAAATGATGGCGCGCCGGGCACTGGCGGACATGACGGCTTGGGCGCAAGAAATCGAGGCGGTGCCTCGACCGAGGGACGATTCGCTGACAGGCAACGCTGGAGTGGTTGTATGAGCCCGCGGCGCAGCGCCTTTGTTGACATCGGCACGAACACGATTCTCTGCGTGATCGCAGAAATCCGTGACACCGGGCGCTTCCGTGTTTTGGAAGATCTGGCGGAGATCACGCGGCTGGGCCAGGACGTCGACCGGACCCGCCGTATCAGTGCCGCAGGCGAAGAACGGAGCCTTGCCGTCCTCAGGCGTTATCGCGAGCGGTGTGACCATCTCGGTGTTGAAGAAATCGTCGCTGTCGGCACCAGCGCGCTGCGCGATGCCCATAATAACGCCGACGTGTGCGCTCGTTTTCACCAGGAGCTCGGTTGCGACATTCGCGTCATTTCCGGTGAAGAAGAGGCCGCTTACTCGTTTCTCGCCGTGCAGCGGGGACTTTGCTTAAACGGGCAAGAGATTCTCGTGATCGATATTGGCGGCGGCAGCACGGAGCTCATTCGCGGCAATGCATCCGGAACTTCTCTGGCGATGAGCCTCGACCTTGGGTCGGTGCGGCTTACCGAGAGGTTTTTACATTCTGATCCGGTCCGTCCTGGTGAGGTCGCGCGCATGAAGGACGCGATCGACGAAGATCTCGAGGGATTGGCGCAACGGGGGATACAACCCGATCCGGCAATCGTCCTCGTCGGTATCGCGGGCACGTTTACGACGTTAGCGGCGATGGAAAAGCGCTTGGCGTCCTATTCTCACCGCGAGGTTCATGGCAGCTTGTTGACCCGGGATGCTGTGACACGGCAGGTCCGGCGCCTCGGGGAAAAGTCGATTGCCGAGCGTCGAGAGATGATCGGCCTCGAGCCGCAAAGAGCCGACGTCATCTTCGCTGGAGCGTATCTAGTTGAACGGATCATGAAGCGATACGGAGGCGAACGCTTGATCGTCAGCGATCAAGGTGTGCGTTACGGCCTGCTGCATGAAGCCGCCCGACCGCTGTAAAACTATTGACATTTGCCGGCGAATTGGAAATGATCGGCCTTTGTTTTTGGCTGGAGCTTATCGTCAACGCATTTGAATCGACACCGGCCAGCTATAAAGCGAGGTGAGAGCGATGACCAAAGCAGAGTTAATCGACGCTGTTGCCGCGAACGCCAGGATCAGCAAGTTGACTGCCGGGGAGGCCATTGACGCCACCTTCGACAGTATCGCCAAAGCCATTAAAAAAAGTAAACGGTTCCAGGTTCCGGGTTTCGGGACGTTCACCGTACGCTCGCGCAAAGCGCGCAAGGGTAGAAATCCTCAGACCGGCGCGACTATCACAATTCGTGCGAGCCGCACGGTCGGTTTCAAGGCGGCGCCTGTATTGAGAAAGGGCTTGTAAACTCTCCGGTTATCCGTTGGCGGCCACGCGGAAAACCGGGTGGCCTTTTTTTTGTCCGACTTGATGAGCCGAGGCCAGGCACGTAGAATATCAACGCATGCAAATAAATGGATTTTGGAATAGAGACGCCTGATGTCTATCAAAACTGATAAAATCTGGTTCGATGGCAAATTGATTCGGTGGGAAGATGCCAAGGTGCACGTCCTGTCGCACGCCCTGCATTATGGCACCGGCTATTTCGAGGGCATTCGATGTTATGAGCTTGCCGGCGGGCGCTCGGCGGTGTTTCGCCTGCCGGAACATATGCGCCGGCTTGCCGACTCGG
>CAMLCX010000726.1 GCA_946478635.1 uncultured Pseudomonadota bacterium | reverse complement strand
GGCGTCTCCGCGGTGAATTCTCTTCTGGACCGAGATAGTCTGGTAGTCATTGGAATTTGCACGAGCCGCGAAAATTTTCAAGCATAGTCGTACGAAGGACACAGAGGCGTGAGATAAGGGCGGATTTCAAACCCGCCCCTACGCAAACTTCGTGCTCTTCGTGTGCTTCGTGGTGAGATAGTATTTTGGATTGAGAGTGCGGTCCTTGTTAATTTTCGCGCTACCTTTTTACCCTCGGATTCTGCTATTCAGATGTGACAACTTTGTTCAGGAGAACTCCCGCCATGCAGACGAGCAACAAGACGCCGCAGACGTTTCATGTTTTGACGCAGGACGAGGCCGAAACCCTCGAGCTGATCGCCGAGCGAATCTTTCCCAAGACCAGTACCCCGGGCGCCGTGGAAATCGGCGCGGTAAATTATATCGATATTGCTCTGGCGGGGGACTACGCGCCGCTCGTGCCGCTCTATCGACAGGGAATTCGCGCCGTCAATCGTTATGCGCGCACCAAGTTCGGCAGGGCCTTTCGTTCGCTGACCGATGAGCTCAGGGATGCCGTGCTGGTCGCTTTCGAATCGGGTTCAGTTCCGGAATTTAAAAATGCCGCGGAATTTTTTGAGACCGTGCGCGGCCATGTGATGGAGGGGATCTTTTGCGAGCCGCAATACGGCGGTAACAAGAACATGATGGGATGGCGGCTGGTGGATTTTCCCGGCCAGCAGTTCGGCTATCCGGACGCTTATATCAATAAGCGCGTGGATCTGCAGCCGGTGGCCGTGGATTCAAGCAAACCCGCGGAGAGAAAGTCATGACCGAGGCGATTGCCGACGTTTGCATCGTCGGAGTGGGCGGCATGGGCGGCATCATGGCCAAAGAACTCGCTTCGGCTGGCTTGAAAGTCGTGGGTTTCGAGCGCGGGCCGGCGCCGAAGCGCGAAGACTATGCGCCGCGCGACTCCATCCGGTTTCTCATGCGCCCTGAGCAACTCGATTGGGTGCGCCACGAACCGACGACGGTGAGAAGCCGCGCCGGCGAAAGAACGCGGGTGCAATTTCGCACCAGCCCGCTTAACGTGCTGGGCGGCGCTTTGCTCCACTGGACGGGGCAATCCTCGCGTTACATGCCGGGAGATTTCAAACTTTTTACCAACGAGATCGAGAGCGGCAACGCCGAACGCGCCGATGCCGATCTTTCCGGCTATGACATCATCGATTGGCCGCTCAGCTATGACGATCTGGAGCCCCATTACGAGCGCTTCGAGTGGGAATTCGGCATATCGGGAACGGCCGGCGCCAATCCGTTCGCCGGGCCGCGCCAGCGCGGCTTTCCACTGCCGCCGCTGCGCCACTCGGCCAAGATGAAATTATTTTCCGAAGCCTGCGCCAAGCTCGGTTATCATCCCTACGACACGGCTGCCGGCATTTTATCGGGACCCTATCGCCCGCCGGCGCCCTTCGACACGCGCATCGCCGAGCGGACCGCGTGCGTGTACTGCGGCCACTGCAACTTTTACGGCTGCCATGTCCACGCCAAATCGGCATCCCTTTACACGGTCATTCCCGTCGCCGTCGAGACCGGCAACTTCGATCTTCGAACTCAAGCGAAAGTCGTTCGCATCAATAGCGACAGCTCCGGACAGGTGACAGGTGTAAATTATTTTGATGCCGGCGGGCGGGTGCTTGAACAGCGCGCCCGCGTCGTGATTCTCAGCGCTTTCGTTTTTGAGCACGCGCGCTTGTTGCTTTTGTCCAAAACAACCCATGGCCGGTTCGCCAAAGGATTGGCCAACTGCAGCGGTTATGTCGGCCGCAATATCATGGCGCACGGCGATGTGCGCGCCATGGGCGCGTTCGACGATTACATTGTCAACGGCTTCATCGGTCCCGGTTCAGCAGCCATGCGCATCGATGACTTCAACGGCAACAACTTCGATCACACGGGCCTGGGATTCATCCGCGGCGGCACGATTGGCACCAGTGGCGACGGCACTCCGGTGACGCGCTGCGATGTTTTGCCGCCGGATATCCGCCCGTGGGGTCGGGAGTTCAAAGAATACTTCACCCGCTATTACACGCGCACAATGGATCTCAACATGCAGCCGGAAACGCTGCCGCACAAGGACAATCGGGTAGACCTCGACCCGCGCCTGCGCGACCGCTGGGGATTGCCGCTGCCGCGCGTGACATTTGACTTTCACCAGAACGAGCGGAGGCTGCAGAAATTTATGGCGGGCGTCGGCGAAAAGATCATGCGCGCGACCGGCGCGAACAAAGTCTGGACGGAAGAAAAGGGCCGGCCCAATCGCTGGGCGGGCGGAACTCGGATGGGCGCCGACCCGAAAAATTCAGTCGTCAACGAATACTGCCAGAGTCACGATATTTCCAATTTGTTTATCGTAGGCTCGTCAGTGTTTCCGACCATGGCCGGCTATCCACCGACCGCGACCGTGGCGGCGTTGAGCTATCGCACCGCTGAGTTTATTCTGCGGCAGAAGCAATGGTTCAAGTAGAAGGGGAAAAA
>CAMLCX010000725.1 GCA_946478635.1 uncultured Pseudomonadota bacterium | reverse complement strand
TGCATGGAAATTAGGCGGTCAGCTTAATTTCTAAGCACGCAGTCGGCGGTTCACTAACGCTCAATCTTCTTCGATCATCCGATTCTGTAAGCAATTCGCTCATTAACGTACTTACCGGCCCTGCCCATTTTTCCTGGCATCGCGGTTGCTGTAAGCAGCCACGAGCACAGGTCTCATCTTGCTTTCATCGCAAAGTTATCAGCAAAGGAGTCATTTATGAAAATGGTCGAGGCGATCGTGAAACCGTTCAAGCTGGACGAAGTAAAAGAGGCGCTGACCAAGGCAGGTATTCAAGGCATGACCGTCGAAGAGGTCAAAGGATTCGGCCGCCAGAAGGGACACACGGAGCTCTACCGCGGCGCGGAATACTCGGTGGATTTTTTGCCGAAGGTGAAGATTCAAATTCTCGTGGCAGATGATAACGCGGTGAAAGTTGTCGAAGCAATCACGGAAAGCGCGAAGACCGGCAAGATTGGCGACGGCAAGATCTTTGTAACATCGGTGGACGAAGTGATCCGCATCCGTACAGGCGAAAAGGGCGAGGACGCCATTTAATTCGGTGATCAAACAATAGAGTCGGAGGGAACATGAAACAGGAAAAAATTCGCTTTAAATGGTTATACCAGGGCCTCGCGCTCTGGATGGTTTTCGCGGGCACTGTGGGGTTTGCTCAAGAAACGAAGGCGGCTGACGAGCCGGCCAAGGCTGAAGCCGCCGCGCCCGCAGCTGCGACTGCGGCCGCGCCGACGCCTAAACTACCGGCGTACTTTTCCGGCGCCAACGAAGATCCTAAAAAGCCCTTGTGGCCGGATGCAACCGGCGCGGCGACCGGTACGTGGGCGACGCCGGCAGGCGACGGCAAGGGAGATGTTCCCGATCAGCTTAAGACCGGCGATCTCTACGATCGAATCGCGCATAACCTTTATTCGATCAATTATGTGTGGGTTCTGATCGCGGGATTTCTCGTGATGTTCATGCAGGCGGGCTTTATGCTCGTCGAGACGGGCCTATGCCGGGCGAAGAATGCGGCGCATACTTCTGCCATGAATTTTCTCGTTTACCCGCTCGGCTGCTTCGCTTTCTGGGTTTACGGTTTTGCGATCGGCTGGGGCAACTGGTTCAACGGGCCGGTGGCGCCGGGCTGGTACGCGTCGCTCGGTCCGGGCCTCGCGGCTTTGAATGAAGGTCTCGGTCTCGGCGCCGCCGTTGACGCCGCCGGCAAGCTGACCGGCGTATTTTCTTACGGCTTGATGGGAACCAAGGGGTTCTTTCTGGGCAGCGCCGTGAACGATGTCGGCGTAATGGCGTTATTTTTCTTCATGATGGTATTCATGGACACCACGGCGACGATTCCGACCGGCGCCATGGCGGAACGGTGGGCGTGGAAAAATTTTGTTCTCTTCGGTTTGTGGGTGGCGCTGCCATATTGTCTCTACGCCAATTGGGTATGGGGTGGCGGCTTTTTAGCGCAGGGCGGCATCAATTGGGGCCTCGGACATGGCGCGGTGGACTTCGCCGGCTCCGGCGTCGTGCATGCGATGGGCGGGGTGATCGCTCTCGCCGGTGCTATGGTTCTCGGTCCGCGCATCGGCAAATATGATTCGCACGGCCGGCCGAAAGCGATCCCGTGTCACAACGTGCCGATGGTCGTCCTTGGCACCTTTATTCTTGCCTTCGGGTGGTTTGGCTTTAATCCCGGCTCAACTCTGGCGGGCACCGATCTGCGCATCAGTTTCATCGTCGTCAATACAATGCTGGCCGGCATCATGGGCGCGTTGGGCGCCTACGTGGCACTCGCGTTCAAAGGGATGAAGCCGGATCCGACAATGCTTTGCAACGGCATGCTAGCCGGCTTGGTCGCGATTACCGCGCCTTGTGCCTTCGTTGATCCGTGGGCTGCCGCGGTGATTGGCACGATCGCGGGACTGATTGTTGTTTACAGCGTCTTTTTCTGGGAAAGGGTTGGGGTCGACGATCCGGTGGGCGCTATTTCTGTTCACGGCGTCAACGGTGTTTGGGGTCTTCTCTGTGTAGGCATCTTTGCCAATGGCGCTTACGGGGCAGGCTGGAACGGCGTCGTGCGCGACGGGATGGTGAAGCTTTATGGCTCTGATGGTGTGCGCGGGCTTCTCTACGGCGACTTTTCCCAGTTTGTCATGCAGGCGCTCAATGCCGGCGTCGTCATCGTCTTCGGTTTCGTCATGGCTTATGTCTGGTTCAAAATCAGCGATCTAATCACGCCGATCCGAGTCAGCAAGGAAGTGGAAATCGAAGGACTCGACATGGCGGAAGTCGGTATTCCAGGTTATACCGACATGCCCGAAGCGGAAAAAAGTCTGGGCTACGGCACAGCGATGCAGAAGACCGCATAGCGTAACGACTTCGATCACACTGTCGTTTCAAATTAACGCGAGCCGGCGCTGACACTCCCGTGTCGCACCGGCTTCGCTGGTTCGACAACAAGAGTACCGGAGAGGAGCAAAGTAACATGTCAGTCAAAGACGCCTTAGAGATGGCGAAGAAAA
>CAMLCX010000724.1 GCA_946478635.1 uncultured Pseudomonadota bacterium | reverse complement strand
TGAACTCAGGACCGGCTCTGAGCACCGTCGAAGGACTCCGACGGAGTTTTTCAGCGGCCTGCTGGGAAAACCTGCCGCTTTTTAGAAGACTAAGAGCAGAAACTCTAAACATCAGCAACAGGGCAGGGGATTTTCGATCAGATTATAAACGTGATCGAAAGTCACTTCGTTGATGCGGGCGAGGATTTTGAATGTGCGCGGCGGCTCGTTCTTCAAAAACACCAGGATCGCGGTTTCCACCGGCGGGCAGCCGGCCTTTACGCAGGGCACCTCTTTCACCACAATGGGCGCCTCGGGCGGGAAGGTAAGGATGGTCTGGACCCAGTAGCGGATTTGCTCCAAGGTAAATTTCGAAACATCTTGTTTGCGGCCGAAGGGATCGACGTCGTCGGCGGATGACGCGCCGTTCTCGGTTGTAATGCACTGCATAAATCCGTCGGTGATTTTGTTTTTGTCGAGATTACGGCCGATGAATACCAGGCGGTTGATGCGCTCTTCCGCGCCGGCCCAAGCCCGGCCCGGCCGGCCTTCGAATAGCAAATGAACCCCTTGGAAAACGAACTGGTCGGGATCCTTGCGCAGGTTGAGAATGCCTTTCATGCGCATGATCCTTTCGCCGAACTCGGCGATCAGTTCGCGAAACCAGTGGCTAATTTTTACGCCGTCGAGATCGCCGGCGGCTTCGATGGCAACGGTTTCGATGTCTTCGGTGTGCGCGTGATGGTGATCGTGCTTGGCGGCTTTGATCTCCAGGTCGAGGGCGCGCAGGTCAAGCACCATGCCGATGTCGATATCGGAATTTCTCGTCTGGCAGATGCGCGCGGCGCCGTTCAAGTTGCGCAGTTTGTATTCCAGCTCCGGTAGGTCCTCCGGGTTGATCAGATCGATTTTGTTGAGCAACACCATGTCGGCGAAGGCAATCTGTTCTTTCGCCTCGGGGGAACTACTCAGCTGTTGAAAGATATGTTTGGCGTCGACCACCGTGACCACGCCGTTGAGCGCGTACTCGGATTTGATCCGTTCGTCGATGAAGAAACTCTGCACCACCGGCGCCGGATCGGCGAGCCCGGTGGTTTCGATCATCAGCGTGTCGAATTTGTTGCGGTGTTCGAGGAGCTGGAACAGACTGCGCAAAAGATCGCCGCGCACGGTGCAGCAGATGCAGCCGTTGCTCATTTCGACGACTTCCTGGTCCGATGAGATCAAAAGATGGTGATCGATGCCCACTTCGCCGAATTCGTTGACGATGACCGCGACCCGGCGTCCATGGTCGGCGGTGAGTATTCTATTGAGCAGGGTCGTCTTGCCTGCGCCCAAAAAGCCGGTCAGTACGGTTACCGGCACCCGTTGATCGTTGGTGTTGGTCATTGGGTCCAAACCCTTTTGGTCAGTCTTGAAAAAATAACAACCGGCTGGAGTTGAGTCAACCTGGAAGCAATTGTATATCATGTCCACTCGTGGAGGATTTTGGCATGAAACTCAAAGGCAAGGTTGCGTTTATTAGCGGTTTCGGTTCGGGCCTCGGACAGGCGATCGCAGTGATGTTTGCGAAAGAAGGCGCCGCTGTCGCCGGCACGTCGCCGACGGAGTCGAAGGGACGCGAGACCGTGGCCATGGTCGAAAAAGTCGGTGGCAAGGCGCTCTATTGGCCCGGGGATGTTTCCAACTCCGCGCAGATGAAAAAATTGATCGATGAAACGGTTCGGCAGCTCGGCGGCATCGATATCGTCGTCAACAGCGGCGGGGTGCGCACCAACGGCAGCATCACCGACATCACGGAGGATGATTGGGATCGCACGCTGGATGTCAATTTGAAGGGCGCCTTCATCGTGTCCCGCCTGGCGATTCCGGCGATGATCGAGCGCGGCGGCGGCGTGATCCTGCACATCGCGGCGCGCTCGGGCATGCTCGGTCAATCGGGGCGGGCGGCTTACTGCGCATCGAAAGGCGGCATGGTGCGCTTGACCGAGGCGATGGCCATGGATCACGCGCGCGATCGCATTCGGGTTAATTGCATTTGCCCCGGCCCGACGCGCACGCCCATGGTCGATACGTCCACGCCGGAGAAGCTTGCGCGCTACAAAACGAGAGTACCCATCGGCCGTATCGGGGAACCGGAGGATGTCGCTTACGCCGCGCTGTATCTGGCCTCGGACGAGGCATCGATGGTAACTGCGGCGATATTGCCGGTTGACGGCGGTATGCGATTGACGGGACCCTAATCAAGGTGGCAACGCATCAGGCAGACATCGTGAGAATTCATTCTGGAACGCTATCAAGGAAATTGACATGCTCGATATAAGGCCGATCGGGATTGAAGACTACACGGAACGATGCAGCACCCCGTTATCAGGCTTGCACGACAAGCTTTGGGTGGAGACGTATGCGCAAACGCACAGTCCTGGAATGATGGTCGGGCCGGTCGTTGGCCAGTTTCTAAAAATGTTGGCGGTGATGACCGGCGCGCGGCGAATTCTAGAGATCGGCATGTTCACCGGTTACAGCACGCTGGCATGGGCCGAGGCATTGCCG
>CAMLCX010000723.1 GCA_946478635.1 uncultured Pseudomonadota bacterium | reverse complement strand
AAGTTAATCCTGCGCTGACCGTCTGCTTAATTTGGGGGGCAACCATGAAACTCGTAAGCTTCGCGGTCGAAACTTGGCTCGCACCGATGCGCCGACACCGGACGAGCTGGCGCAACTGGCATGACCGGATTGCTCAAGTCACCGGCGGATTAGCTCACTTGGCCACTCAACGAGGAAAGCGATTATGGATAACAATTTTCCCGCGCTATCCCGGCGCGATTTTCTCAAACTCACAGCGAAAAGCGCGGTCGTTTCATCCGCTCTTCTAACCGGTTGCGCAACCATGGCCACGGACAACAGCAAGAAAACGGCCCGCGCCATCGATATTCATCATCACTACTTTCCTGCCGAGCTTATCAACGAGATCAAGCAGCACGGCAAATCATTGGGCATAGAATATCTGCCATCTAAGGGCGATGCACATTTGCTGAGTTTCGGTAAGGGAAATCGAACCGGCGTCGATCCTGAAATCATGGACGTGGACAAGCGTCTTGAGGTAATGCGCGAGGGCAGGGTCGCAATCGCGACCGCCGAGTCGCAACCCAGTGCTCAAGGTTATCCGCTCGATGGAAAACAGGGCGAGGCCTGGTCGCGGCTTTACAACGAAGGCATTCATAACCTGGTCAAACGCTATCCGCAGCGCTTTGTCGGTATGGCGACGGTGCCGCTGCAGGATCCCGTGCGTGCCGCAAGCGTCCTGGAACACGCGGTTCGCGAGCTCAAATTTTCCGGCGTGACGATCGGATCGAACGTGAACGGCAAGTATTTCGATGGCAAAGACTTCGATCCGTTCTGGAAAAAGGCCGAAGAGCTGGACGTGCTGATGATCATGCATCCGGACTCCATATTGGGCAGTGACAAAATGGGCGCCTATAGTCTACGGACCGTCTGCGGCAACCCCGCCGACACGACACTGTCGGTCGGCTTTATGATTTACGGCGGAGTTTTCGACCGGTTTCCCAAACTCAAGCTCGGGCTGCTCCATGGAGGCGGTTTTTTTCCTTACCATCTCGGTCGTTTTGACCAAGGATTCAAACGGAGCGGCGGAAGAGAGCCTTTCCCCGCTTCGCAACCTCCGAGCCGTTATCTCAAGAACCTCTATTTCGACAACCTGGTGTATCGGGTAGATACCGTCGAGTATCTTAAACGCGTGGTCGGCGCAGATCATGTCCTGGTCGGAACGGATTATCCCTACACTCTGGGAGATTGGATGTCGGTGGAAAAAATCGAGCAGATGAATTGCACCGAAAGCGAGCGCGAAGCGATGCTCCACGGCAACGCGCGGGCGCTGCTGAAATTGTCGACGATGTAAGACATTAACTCGATCGTTTACCAGCTCAATGGAGGAGAACGATGAAGCGCCAAACCTCAACGATGACCCGGCGCGATTTCCTGCAGTTCGCCGGCAAGACCGCGGCCGTCTCAGCGGGAGCGTTACTAACGGGATGTGCGCAGACCGCGATGCAATCATCGACAAAAGCTGGCGGCGGTTTGCGCGCCATCGACATTCATCATCATTACATTCCGCTGGAGCTCATCGATGAGGTCAAACGCAACGGCAAAGCGCTTGGGGTCGAATACTTTCCGCCGAAGACTGACAAAGACAACCCTTTGCAAATCCAATTTCCCAAGGGCAATCGGCTCAACCCGGATCCACGCATGGCGGAAGTCAACAATCGCCTCGACGTTATGACCAAAGGCAACGTTGGCATCGCCACGGTCGAAGTGCATACCGCCTGCGTCGGCTACGAGCTCGACGGCAACAAAGGCGAAACCTGGTCGAAGCTCTACAACGAAGGCATTATGAATCTGGTCAAACGCCATCCCGACCGCTTCGTCGGCATTGCCACGGTGCCGCTGCAAGATCCGCCGCGCGCAGCGAAAGTGCTGGAGTATGCCATCCACGATCTCAAAATGTCCGGCGTGACCATCGCTTCCAACGTCGTCGGCAAATATTTTGACAGCAAAGACTTCGACCCATTCTGGGCGAAGGCGCAGGAGCTGGACGTGCTGATGATCATGCATCCGGAATGGATCGCCGGCGGCGACAAGATGGGTGGTTACGGATTGCGCACGGTGTGCGGCAATCCGGCGGACACGACGCTTTCCGTCGGTTACATGATCTACAGCGGCGTGTTCGACCGTTTTCCCAATCTCAAGCTCGCTCTGCTCCATGGCGGCGGCTTTTTTCCCTATCACCTTGGCAGGTTCGATAACGGCATGCGCGGCGGCACCGGTTCATCATCAATACCGGCCAAACAACCGCCGAGCAAATATTTGAAGAATCTCTACTTCGACAACCTGGTCTACCGGGTTGAAACGGTCGAGTACCTGAAACGCATGGTCGGCGCGGAACACGTGATGGTCGGCACCGACTACCCTTTCGATCTCGGCGACTGGATGGCGGCGGAGAAAATTCAGGCGATGAATTGCACGGATGCTGAACGCGAAGCGATGACGGATGGTAACGCGCGCAAACTGCTAAGAATCGGTTAACATCTTAAAAATCTTAAACGGTTCGATGGAATCTAAT
>CAMLCX010000722.1 GCA_946478635.1 uncultured Pseudomonadota bacterium | reverse complement strand
ACCGGCGGATTGTTCGCCCGCTGCTTGCCCTTGTGCGCGTACTGATCAATCGGCTTTTTCTTCGCTTTGCTCACCGGCTTCTTTGCTTTGGCCATGGATTCGCTCGCTTCTTGACGAAAACAAGATTCAAGAGTGAAATTTCGCTGATCTTATGCGATGGAGTTGGAAGAGATCAAGCATTAGATTGGCACGTCAGTCTGCTCAGCGAAGATTTCCTAACCGGTTTCGAAAAGGCGAATTGGCTCCTGCCTTCGCTGCGGAGGCAAGGCTAGGCTTTAATCAGACGGCGTCTGTAAGTCGCCGGCCTTTCTCCAACAAGGAAGCCAATCTGCTTGCGCGGCGGATCGGGTTCAGGCGGAGGAGGGTTCAGTAGAGACATGATCTGTTGGATAATGTCAGATATGACTCGCTCGTGAGTGTTGAGACGTTTTGTTAGGGCTCTTTCCAGAGCGCCGAGTTTAGCAGCCAAGTCCTTATGCGTCGTGAGCATGGCGCGCATCTTCACGAACGCGCGCACGACAAAGACGCTCATCTGAATGGCCTTTTCGCTATGAAGAATATTGGCAGCCATGACGGCGCCGTGTTCCGTGAACGCGTAGGGTAGTGTCCGTCGCCCGCCACGTCCGCTTTTTTGACATCGCAATTTGCGATGTCAAAGCCGCCAGTTCTTCAGTTGTCAGTTGGAACATAAAGTCATCCGGGAAGCGTTTGCGATTGCGCTTAACAGCCTCGTTGAAACGAAAGGTCGGAACGCCGTAAAGAGCCGCCAGATCACTATCCAAAATGACCTTCTGCCCTCGAATGGTCAGGATCATATTGTCAATCAAGCGATTCGTGCGCGGCACAGTTTTTTTCATGACTTTGTCCTTGAAGAGATCCCCGCTGAAGAAAAAACGAATTTCCGAGACAGCGTCTCGGAAATCTGGGCCGGAGGAAATGCCAAATAAAATAACCGCATCGATTGACTGTTTCGAGCACGCGCTCTAACTTGCCGAGCCTTTTGCAGTCGAAAAAATAGCCTTCCGGAATTTTGAGGAAGCTCTCGACGAGATCATCATCGAAGGGAAGTTGAGGCGGGAGATTGTTTATATCTGGAGTTGCCATGTCCGAAGGCTTCTTAACCCGTTTCATCGTCTGCGCGGATATTACGTGATAGGGCGCAGGTTTGACAAGGCTAGGCCAATTGGACAGTGGAATCGACCGCGGGCAAAATAGTCTTCCAACAGCCTTTCCCAGCGCAAGGAGTGGGGTCTACGTAACAATCACTACAGGCGTGACGATCAGCTCCAGAAGAAAGTGGGGTTCAGACTCCAGGATGAACCGACCAGCAATGCAGGAACTGAATTCGCTCTGAAGACATCCCCGACAATTGCAGTTCTTTTCCGATTGCCCTATCATCACTTCACTTCCGTCGAGGTCTTCGGTTGGCTATCACTTTTAGCAGACATGCGGGCGACAAATGAAATGGCGCCGAGTGTCCGAAGCCGACGTCGTGAGCGTAATCGAAGCTCCGGATCGCGTCGAACAAAGCGGAGACGAGCGAATTAACGCACATAAAGTGTTGGGCGATCGGCTGCTAAAAGCAACTTACGTCGAAGAAGAAGGACATATTGTGGTGATTACCGTGATCGAGAAAGCGAGCGTCTAGCCATGAAGATCGAATACGATAAGCAAGTCGATGCGCTTTACATCAGGATTCAGGAAAAAGATGTTGCCCGAACTCAAGAGGTCTCCGACGGTGTGAACCTCGACTTCGACGAGCAGGGCCGGCTGATCGGTCTGGAAGTGTTGAGCGCCTCAAAACGTTACGCTTCAGCCGACATCTTTAATCTCTCCACCGAAAATCTCATATTACCCTAGGCCCGCTTTTCGATTGGCTCGATCCTGAAGATCATGGAGTTCTGAGTCGTATTGGATTGGCGGATCCGGAGGCAGAGGTGCCGGGTAAAAACAAGCAAAATCCTCCGGCCCGACCATCTGCTTTACCCATTTGCTAGCTCTCGTGCGCCGATTGTCTAACGAGGGATCAGCCAACGGCATAGCTATTAAACAATCCGTTAATACCCAACCTGCTTGAAAGCCCGGAGAACGAAAGTTAGAAAAGAATTACCAATGTTCAGACTAGTTTTCCAAAACCTGGGATTCTGCGAATATCAAGCCGCTCTCTCGCTCCAGGAAAAGCTCGTCGAAGCGAAACAGCGCGAATCTTCGCCGGACATTCTTCTCTTCGTCGAACATCCTCACGTCTACACGCTCGGGCGGGGCGGTGACGAAGCGAACGTGCTCGCGCCGCAAGAGGTGCCGGTTTATCGAACGAGCCGCGGCGGCGATGTGACGTATCACGGTCCTGGGCAAATTGTCGTTTATCCGATCATCGATCTGCGTTCGAAGCTGCGCAAGGACGTGCACCGCTATGTGAGGAATCTGGAATTGTCGGCGATTCTAACGTTAAAAGATTTCGGTCTCGAAGGCGCGCGCCGGCCGCCGTATACCGGCATCTGGATCGGCGACCGCAAAATTGCCGCCATCGGCGTTGC
>CAMLCX010000721.1 GCA_946478635.1 uncultured Pseudomonadota bacterium | reverse complement strand
TTCGGAGGATCTGACGATCAATCTCCTCAGAGTAAAGCTTATAAAATCCCAAGGCAGTGCGCAGTTGCGGCTCAGCGAGCCAGTGATACGTTTTACGTAAACGATCGTTATCTTCATCCACGCTTTTGTACGCGGCGATGATCTCCCAAACGTCGATACCGGTGCCGGCTATCCTAGCCCTTCTTCCAGACGGGCCATCGGCGAAGACAATGCCCGGGCAGCGCTTCATTTTGACGGCTTCTGAAAGCAGCTCGATCGATACAGCTGAAAAATCGCGCCCCGCAAGTTCAGCTTCTTCTTGAATAGCCGTCGCCAATTCCTCAGGAATCCTAAGGCTTTTTTGTATACTAGACATTTAGCGCATCCCTCTGCCTTACATCATATTACAGTGAATGACTCATTGGCAAGGACAGGCGCACCGAACAAGTGTCATTTCACCACAGAGGATCAGAGCACCCAGCGCGCGGCAGAGCCGCAACCAAAAAGAATGGGAATATCTCGCGCAAAGCCCGCAAAGATCGCCAAGTGACGAGCTGTCGCTCGTCATCCCGAAGCGAGAGCTCGGGATGACACGCCTCGGCGTGTCACTTAGCGTCTTTGCGCCCCTTCGATAGTCTCAGGACATGCTTGGCGAGAGGAATTTCCGAATCCGAGAGTCTTCGACTTTCGGAATATTTAAACGGCACTGGTATCTCGGCCATCAAGGATGGATCGCGCACGTGACCTCGGGGGAATATCGCAAATACTATGATTCGGTCTATTCGCAGGCCTGGAGCGAAGGCGAAAGCGCGTAGTGCAGAGAGAAAAGGGCGTAACTAGCGGGAGAGGAAAGAGATCGACCCAAACGTGGTGTATTGTGGTTACATGTCCCGAACCGGCCACACGCGCCAATACCAACGAATGAGTATCGGTGAACGCCCTGATTAAACCGGCGTAATATGGAAAAAAAAGCTCTAATCACAGGAATCACCGGCCAAGACGGCAGTTATTTGGCCGAGCATCTCATCGACTTGGGCTACGAAGTCCATGGCCTGGTGCGTCGGGTGGCGTTGGAAGATCCACAACATCGGCTCCATCGCATCGCGCATATTCTGGAAAAATTGGTGCTCCATCCGGCGACGCTAGAAAGCTACCCGAGCATTTTTAACATCGTTGCTCGGCTGGCATTCGATGAGTGTTATCATCTCGCCGCGCAGAGTTTCGTGGCAGAGAGCTTCAATGACGGCTTCTCCACCTTGAACACCAACATCAACGGCACGCACTACGTGCTGGCGGCGCTTTATGAGCAGCGTCGGAACTGCAAGTTCTACTTTGCCGGCTCCAGCGAGATGTTTGGTCAGGTGCGCGAGACGCCGCAAACGGAATCAACGCCTTTTCACCCACGCAGCCCCTACGGGATCAGCAAGGTCGCCGGATTTGAGCTCACCAGAAACTATCGCGAAGCTTATGAGATGTATTGCTGTAACGGTATCCTTTTCAACCACGAGAGTCCCCGGCGCGGCTACGAGTTCGTCAGCCGTAAGATCACCAGCACGGTGGCGCGCATCAAGCTTGGCATGGCGACCGAGCTGACGATAGGTAATCTGGATGCCCAACGAGATTGGGGGCATGCCGCCGATTATGTGAGGGCGATGCATCTGATGCTGCAGGAACGGGACGCGGACGACTATGTCATCTCGATGGGAGAGACTCACACGGTGCGCGAGTTTTGCGAGCTCGCGTTTTGCGAGGTCGGACTAAACTACCAGGATTATGTCAGAGTCGATGAACGATTTTATCGGCCCGCCGAGGTGCACGTTCTACTCGGTGACTCGGGTAAAGCGCGACGCCAGCTTAACTGGCAGCCCAGGTACAGCTTTGAAGATTTGGTACGAGAAATGGTTCGGGCGGATATGGACGCGGCACGCCGTCTATTGCCCGCAAGTCAATTATAATGGCGGCTCTGCTTTTGCTTTTCCATGGTGCGGGTCGATGTCCCAATGACGCGGGTCACACACAATGCTATATGCCCTTTGCCTTCGGCCAGGTTCCTTCCGATGAATCGTAAGTCCATCGCGGTCTTCGGCAGCACAGGTCAGCTCGGCACGGATCTTGTCGAAGTGCTGAAACAAGATGATCAGCTCGACGTCATTACTCTGCGTCATGAAGACGCCGACTGCGCCAATGCCGGAGCGGTTCACCACGTGCTGAGAACAGCGGCGCCGCAAATCGTCATCAACGCCGCGGCCTATGTGCGCGTCGATGACGCGGAAGACCATGCAGAGGAAGCGTTCCGCGTGAACGCCGGCGGCGCGTTTAATATCGCCAGGGCTTGCGCCGGGATCGACGCGCTTTGCGTTTATATCAGTACCGATTATGTTTTCGACGGCGCGCAAGAAACTCCCTACGTCGAATCCGATGCGCCTTGCCCCATTAACGTCTATGGCGCATCGAAGCTCGCCGGCGAGCATTTGACTCGCCAGGCGGCGCCGCGCTGGTTGATCGTCCGCATGGCGAGTCTCTTCGGCAGAACCGGCGCGCGCGCCAAAGGCGGCAATTTTA
>CAMLCX010000720.1 GCA_946478635.1 uncultured Pseudomonadota bacterium | reverse complement strand
AGCTGAATCCGCCCTTTAAGCTTAAGGTGCACGTTGTCATTTCGAGCAAGAGCGAGAAATCTGCCGTGCTCCCCGTCTGGCTTTAACGCATGCCCGCTGGCGCCGTGCACATCAACTATTTAGCCGCCCACAGCTTGTCGAAAAAACCGCTCTTGTTCATTGCGTCGAGAAAACGCCGGTCAACCAAATCCTGCGGTCTCAGTTTTTTTGCGCGGGCGTCGACTTTGCCGGTCTCGTCGATGATCGCCTGAAACGCTTCGTTTTTGAATTCCAACCGCTGCTCCATAACCTTGATCTCTTCATCGTAGGCTGCATCGAGCAGCTTGCGATCCGTGATGCGCAGTTGCTTGGCCAGTACTTTATAGGTCAATTCTTTGTCGAGAAACATGATTTTCATCGCTTCCGCCGTGGCGCGAACGAATTTGTCGATGGCCGGCGCGCGCGTATTGAGAAAGGATCGCCGCGTGATCAGCGCCGCCGCCGCGAAAGGAATATGCAAGTCAGGGCCGTAAATCACGTAGCGGAACCCTTGGGCCACCGCTCTCGTTCCACCAGACGGCCCGGTCATCGTCGCAGCATCGACGTGTCCGCTAAGCAAAGCCGCGAGATTTTCCACCTGGCCGCCGGTCTGGATGAAATTCACCTCGTTTGGCTCCATGCCGCTCTTTCTCAGTGCCTGGATAACGAAGTAGTGCGAATTGCTGCCGAGCCGAGACAGCCCCAGCTTCTTGCCTTTGAGGTCTTCCGGCCTTTTGATATCCGGTTTGGCGAGAATACTGTGGGTCAGCGTGTTCTTTGCGCTGCCGACAAAAACCAGATCGGTCGCCCCCTGCGCGTACGCGCGTATGATCGCTTCGCCGCCGCTGATGGCGACCTGGGCATCGCCGCCCAGGATCGCCGCGGTCACGATCGGCGCCGATGAAATGTAAACCAGTTGAAAGTCGAGATCGTATTTGCGAAACAGCCCCGCCTCCTCGGCGATCCACGGCATCGCCTGCGACATCGTGCGAGCGGAGTGAAAACCGATCAGCTTGTCCGCTGCAAAGCTCGGGGAGTTAGAGATGCCGCACACGAAAGCACCGACACCAAAGCAGTAACGAGCGACTCCTTGTAGCTTCATGAGGAACACCTCCTGAATTACTTACTACGGTTCCTTGGCGAATGCCGCGAACCGGGAACGAAACCAGCGCGACCTTATCAAAAAGGGCCGGCGCCCACTAGCGCAAACTCGACACCGAGCACGCTTTGTCCGTTCCCTCGACTTGAAAATTCACGGTTCGCTTGACCCCAAGGTCGCCCCGATGGTACGCCATGGCAGCGAGAAAAGGTTGGAGGCGGCACATGAAAATTGTGGTTTTTGGCCCGGAGCGAAGAGTCGGCGCTCTCGTGGGTGACAAGGTTATCGATCTCAATCGCGGCATGACGCGGCAACTCAACCATCGTGGCGTGTCGGACGCGGAAGAGCAGGCAGCGACGCGCCTGCCGTCGCGGCTTTTGTCATTCATCGAGAGCGGCGCGTCCGGTTTGAAAGATGCCCAGAGCGTGATTGAACAATTCGGCGGCATCTCTCCAACCGACGATCGCGATGAACCGAAGGTCGTGCTCAATGCGAGCGCTGTGAAACTTCACGCGCCCTGGCCGGAGCGGCGCATCGCTTGTGTCGGCGGCAACTACGCCGCCCATCTCGCCGGCATGTGGGCCAACCGTCTCGGCAAAACCGACGTGTCCATCGAACAGATCACCGAGGAAGCAAAAAAAGCCGGACAGTGGGGTTTCTGGAAGGTTCCGGCGGAAGTCGCCGGGCCGAACGATACCATTCCTTTCCCGAAACGCGTCACCTATTTCGATTACGAAGGAGAAGTAGCCATCGTCATCGGCAAGCGCGGCAAGAACATACCCGCGGCAAATATTCGCGATTACGTCTGGGGCGTGACTTTGTTTCATGACTGGAGCATTCGCGACGGCGGCGGCACCGACCGCGTTGTGAGCTACAATCTGCAAAAGAACTTCGATGGCGCGGTATCCATGGGGCCCTACATCGTTGCCGGCGAGCTGGACCACCAGGACATCGATGCCGAAACCCGCGTCAACGGAGTCCTGCGCCAGAGCTACAATACCAAAGAGATGATTTGGAACTTCGGGGAGGTTCTTGAGTATCTCTCCCAGGATTTCACCTTTGTCCCCGGCGACGTCATCGCCGGCGGCACTTCGGCCGGCACCGCCGCCGACAAATCACGGCGCGGCCCGGACGGCAAACGGCCGCTCGATTTATTTCTCAAAATCGGCGACACCGTCGAGGTCTCGTCTTCGAAGATCGGCGCCCTATCGAACAAGATCGTCGCGAGCGAGTAGTGTTGCCATAACAAATGATCATCTCCACCACGAAGGACCCAGCGCGGCAGAGCCGCAACCAAAAAAAGAAGGATTCACCACGAAGGCACGAAGGACACGAAGGGCGTGAGGTAAGGGCGGGTTTCAAACCCGCCCCTACACTTCGTGCTCTCCTTTGAAAATACTTGTGCGTGGATGATCTATGGAACGAAGAACCCCAATACG
>CAMLCX010000719.1 GCA_946478635.1 uncultured Pseudomonadota bacterium | reverse complement strand
GCTGGTGCCCGCGCTCGTTCAGGAAGCTCTTCATCTCGGGATAGATCGCTTCCGGTTTGTCGCCGAGACTGAACAATACTTCCGTGCAGCCGAGCGATTTGCCCTGCTCGACAACCCGCAACACTTCGTCAAGCGCCATCGTCTTGGCGCCGGGCTCATCGGGCGCTTTGCGAAAAGTGCAGTAGCCGCAGAAATCCCGGCAGAGATTCGTCAGGGGAACAAAAACCTTGGGTGAAAAAGTGACTACCCGGCCCTTATGCTGATCGCGAACCTGCGCCGCGGTCGCGAGCACAGTCTTTAGCTCATCGCCTTGCGCGCTAATGAGCTTCAGCGCTTCCGAACGGCCGAGCCGTTTACCTTGCAGACAATCAGTTAAGACTTGCGGCGGCACACTTGGTTGAATATCGGATTGGTCCCCCGGTTTCAATTCGGGAGAGGTCGTCCCCGCCGGTACTGTGGCCAGTGGCTGGGTATGGTGGGTTTGTTAGGCGCGGCAGCTTGAGAACATCACGACGCTTGCAAGAGTGCTTGCTCAACTGCTGGCGGAAAATCCACAAACAGAAAGTAGGTAGCCGGATACAAATAATCCTCGCCCTCATTGTCGATGACTCGGATATATTGCGACTTAGCGGCACTCTCGTCCGGTAACACTTCATAAATCCGGCGCGGTGTTAGTAAATCAGAATCGTCAGTTCGAATACAGATCGCAAACCGTCGTTTAGGCTTAGGGCGAGTTCGCATAGTTTTCAATCCACGAAGCGTTTGACACGCATTTTTCTTCTACCTATTCCGTGCGCCTCAAACCAGTGAACTTCCGCATGACGAATCGTTCCATCAGAGAGGCGTACCCTTGCGTTTCCTTTGAGTTTCCGCCACCGCCCCCTTCCGTATCGCCTTCGCAAAAGGGGCAAGATCCGAATCCGGGTGCCGATCGCGATGGGCTCAATATCGGTGATCTCCCCGACGATCTCAAAGTGCATCCACGTCTACTATCTCAAACATCTGTAGAGAATCCAAGCAATTAACCGTCTAACACCAACACTGAGTCGCGCGGTGATGGCAGGTGACAACTTCCATGGACTAGAGGCCTTCTTTTGCGCCGCGAGTTTCCCCATAATAAGTCCTCCGTTAAAATTGACAGTTGCTCTAGAGTGGCGCCGGATCTTCGCTCGAGTTTAACTGACGGCACCCTATCCAACCCTTCGACTTCGCTCAGGGCAGACTTCCTTCGTCGTGGGGAAAGGCTCGGAAGAAATCCCTGTCGACAGAACTCTCCACGATCTCTTCGGCAAATATCAAAATTTTCCGCTACATCGATCAAAGCAGCATGATACGTGTGCGTTATGTTTCACGAATGACAGCCAAAACGGTTGCCCTCATGACTTTCGCTGTGGTAGGTCTCTAACGTTTGACGCTGATAAAAGCGCAACTCAAAGCGGAGGAAAAGCCTATGGATAATTTTGATAACGTGCTGGTCATCGACGCCGACGGTCACGTTTACGAAGGCAACGTCGATCTCACCGGCAGAATGCCGGAGAAGTGGCGTTCCCAGGCGCCGGTCCGGCTGAAGGACAATGAGGGCAATTCGCGCATTCTGTTGGAAGGGCGGCTCTGGTCGGCATCTCAAGGCATGGGTCCCGGCGTCTCGGGGCCGATGACGGATAAAGCGCGCGGCTTTCGCGCCGGCATGGTCGATCCTCAGGCCAGGCTCAAAGACATGGACGAGGAAGGCATCGACGCTGCGATTCTGTTCGGCACGCAGATCGCCCTTACCGTCAACGGCTTGATGAATAAGGAATTGGCCGGAGTGCTCTGCCGCGCCGTGAATGAATGGCTCATCGAATATTGTTCCGCCGACCCGAAACGCCTTCTCGCCGTCGGCTTGATCCCCTGTCAGGATCCGCCGGCGGCAGTCAAAGAGCTCGAGTACCTCAAAAAGGCCGGCGCGATCACCGCGATGCTGCCGACCAACGTGTACGGCCTGAACAACATGGGCGATCGCATGTTCGACCCGATCTACGACTGCGCCCAGTCGCTCGATATGCCGCTCAGCGTTCACCCGCAGACCGGACACGACGGCGTGCTCGGCGTTTCCGGCGTGATGGGCGCCGGCAGCGAGCGCTTGAGCAAATATGCCTACGTGCACATGACCGCGTTCCCTTTTGAACTGATGATCGCCATGATGCATATGATCGGCGAAGGCGTTTTCGACCGTTATCCCAAGCTGCGCGTCGGCTTCATGGAAGGCGGCGCGGGATGGCTGCCCTTCTGGGCCGAGCGCTTCGACGAGCACATCGAGAAGCTCGCGCCGCAGATGCCTGATCTCAAGCGTCGACCGAGCGATATCATCAGAGGCGAGCAAGTTACGCTCACTTGCGAGTCGGAGGAAACCGGCCTGGATCGCGTTTTCGCCGCCAACGGCGATAACACCGTGATGTACGCTTCGGATTACTGTCATTGGGATTGCCACTTCCCCTATTCGGTCAAAGACGTGGTTGACAGTAGGGATCTCAACTTCGCGCAAAAAGAAAAACTGTTGGGTACGAACGCCGTCAGTTTC
>CAMLCX010000718.1 GCA_946478635.1 uncultured Pseudomonadota bacterium | reverse complement strand
GGACTTGGACCGGAAACCTCTTCCGGTCGATCGAGCCGCTCCAGACCGAGCACATGGCGGGAGAAAAACTGAAAGGGACAACGCGCATAGGCTTCCAGCGCGGTGGGCGAAAGGCCCCGCTGGAAAACATGTCGCCAGTATTCCGGCAGCGGCCCGACCATGCCGTCGAGGCCGCGTAGTCGCTCGCCGCTTTGATCGAGCTCGGCGACGACCTTGCGTCCATGGGTGTAGAGTTCCGGCGCCAGGATAAAATTTTCGATCAACGCAGAGGGATCATCCCCCCCGATGCTTAGTCGGATCGCAAGCTCTTCCGGCAGCAATAGATCTTCGCGATCGAAAGGCGGGGTATTCGACTTATCCTTGGTGCTGCGCGGAACGGTCACTTCAGTGAGATGGCGCCCGGCATCCCTGCCGAGAGCGCGCTTGAGCTCAGCGAGATACCAGGAAGGCGCAAGCACGCGGCCACTGTCGTCGGAGCGCTGAAAGGAGCAGTAAAGTTTTTCCCGCGCTGCGCCGACGAGAAGAGTGAAAATGAGTTTTTCTTCGTCAAACGCGGCGAGCTTCGGATTGACTTTAAAGCCCAAATCGCGCTCGAGCATTTCCCGGTCGCGATCGCGCAGGAATGCATCCTCGCGGATCGTGCGCGGAAACACTCCTTCGTTGAGACCCAGAATGAATAGCGCGCGAAAGGAGAGTCCGCGTGCGGCGGCGGCGTTGAGCACCCGGACGCCATCGACGGCTTCCGCGCGCGGCGTGAGACTGGAACGCTCCAACCAGTGCTGAAAGGTTTGACTGAAGTCCGTCAATGAGACCTGTGCATTAACCTCGTCGAGCGCGGCGATCTGGTCTAGGAGACTCAATATCTTTTCGCTGAGATTTGCCTCAAAGCCCGTGTCCGGCGCTTCATCGCGGCGCGGGATGTCGAGGTACTTTGCCAGCAATTGCTTCCACGCTTCGGCGTAATCACTCCAGGAAGCCTGTTCAGGGAGATTCAACAAGTCGGCGGCGAGCGTTTCGACAATATCCGCCAGGCAGCGGATCTGCGCCGCGCTGATTCTGATCACGCGTGATTCGTCGTCGTGTGTGAGTTGAGAAATGACGATGTCCCGGTTCGCGTAAGCACGCAGGCGGCGCCACTCGGAAATTCCGCTACAGATGGCGAGCTCACGGCTGGCCAAATCCCATAAGTCGGGTCGCGCCGGTGAATCTTTTCCGGTTAATCGGGCAGACTGGAAGTAGGGCGACGAGAGCAGGTCGATCACCTGGCCGCGTAAAAAATCGCCCGCCGGCAAATTGAACAGCAGATGAACCGCTTTGACCAGCGGAAACTGTGCGAGCGGTTCCTCGATCTCGCCGTTTAGCGGAATTTGATGGTCATGAAAAACTTCTTTGATCGTGGCGCCGTAACCATCCAGGCTTCTTGCTACGACGGCGATGTCGTGAAACGCCATCTCCTCGTGATCCAATAGACGGAGGATCTCCTTGGCTGCCGTGGCGACTTCGTCGTGAATACCGAATGTATTGGTGACCGTGCAATGCCACGCATTGGGCGGCGCCGTGTAATTGTGCTCGTTGCTTTCATCAAAAAGCTTGAAAGCGGCGGGCAACGAAGATTGATTTGCGTCGACGATCTCTCGGGCCGACGCGGTGTTGTAGCCTTGCACATGGCGCTCGTAGAAACGCCCGGCGAAAGTCCATGCGTCATGGCTGGGTCGAGCCGGCAAGAGCGGAAAAAACAATGTGGTCGGATAGTTTCGCGCCACCGAATGGAAGAGATCGACTTGAATTTGCGTCAGATCGTAGAAGCCGTAGTAGAAAATCTGCTCGAATTGTTGGAGGTACGATGATAACGGCGCCTGTTGCGTCGCCCATTTGTCCAGGTCGGACGGTTCGTTGATTTCCTTTTCCCGGCAAAAATCAAGCAGGGTCTGAAACAATCGCAGGAGCTGTTTCGTCCGGTCGTCGTCTTTATCCGCCGTGGGTCTCTCGCGAAATGCCTCCAGCGCGAGTTGCGGATCGACCGTGCCGTCACGCAAATCACGCAGAGTCTGCCAGAGAGCGGCGCAGCCGCCGGCCCGGTCTTCGACGCCGGCGAATATTTCCGCCCCCGGCGCGCGGGCGCGCACGAGATGGCGCAAGACTTCCTCGAGAAAGAGATCGTCGCGCAGTTGCGGAGGTTTGCCGAGCAACTCGGCAAAGAGCCGAACCGACAGTTGGTAAAACGTCAACAAATGAACGTTGAGCACGGATAATTGATGCTGCCGGCTCAAGACCGATTTCAAATGTTGCCGGAGTGCAGTGGACGGAACGAGAACCAGCAGCGGGGAAAACGGATTCGCCTTTTTGGACGCTCGAATTTCCTCGACGAATGCGTTTTCGAGGAAAGGCTCGAAGGGCCCCAGGAATGTCTGCATGTTAAGTTGTTGCAAGCCGGCGGTGAGTCTGGACTCGAATCACTATGAAATAAGCCATTGCCGAGCGCAAGTAAAAACCTCTGGATAAATTGCCGAGGGTTCATTCCCCGCAGCTTGCTGCGTCAAGTAAATCGCTCATCCGAAATCCG
>CAMLCX010000717.1 GCA_946478635.1 uncultured Pseudomonadota bacterium | reverse complement strand
CGATCCTTATTTCTATCCGATCTACCAGATCGCCAGCGATCTCGACCTCGCCATCGCCGTTCACATAGCCAACGGCAATCCGGTGAATGCCGATCTCTATCGCCTGACGCCCGCCGGCCGCTTCGCCCAGTTTCGCGTGCCGACGGTCACCGCCTGCTTCGACGTCATTATGAGTGAGCTGCACGAAATATTTCCCAAGCTGCGCTGGGGATTCATCGAAGCGTCGGCCCAGTGGGTGCCGTGGATTTACCGGGAAGCGGCGATCCGCTATCGCGCCGCCGGCCGCGCTTTTCCAAAAAACGTTTTCGACGAATACAACATCTTCGTCACCTGCCAGGTTAACGACGACGTGCCCTACATCGTCGAATGCTGCGGCGAAGACCGGCTGGTGATCGGCACCGATTACGGCCACACCGATCCGTCCAGCGCGGTCACGGCTTTGAATGAGTTTCAACGCATGGAAGGAATCGGCCAGTCGGTCAAGGAAAAAATCCTTTCGCACAACGCCAAGGCGCTCTACGGACTGTAAGTAGCATCATCGAAGCGAAAGGCCCGTTTATTTCTCGCGGCGCTGGCCTCGACAAATCTCCCCTTTCCTCTTTTTCAAAGAGGGGCTGACAGCTACGGCCACGATCGAGCCACACTTTAACCGATCGCTCGGATCATTTCACAATCCCCTAAGGACGGATCATTGGCGTGGGTCGTTGTCTTTCCCGTCATCGCGAATCCAAGTCCCTCGTATAGCTTGGTCGCGGCGTCGTTATTGGATGTCACCAGCAATTTCATGGTTCGGACATGGCACGCCCGCGCCCACGCGAATATCTTCTGGACCAGCTGTGCGCCGATCCCGCGGCGCCGGTGCGTCGGAGCCACCCACATGGAGACGAGATGGGCTAAAGCCGTGTCATCCTCATCGAGAAACGCGGCCACGATCCCGCATGGAACGCCATGATCCTTTGCCAGATAGGTAATCGATCGTCCTCCGGACCAGCGGGCGGCCCGATCGATCCAATCGGCATCGCCAAGCAGTGACTCTTTTTCATAGGTGGAACTGAAGGCGCTGGGGGTATCGCGCAGCGCGCGTAGCCGGACTTCCTTCAATACCATTCCGTCCCGCCCAGTGATGGGTTCAATCGTGATCACGATGCCGTGTCCGCCCTGCTTCGTCGTTCGCCGTTAGAGCTGGACTATGCTCAAACATTGACGCGGGCTGACTACTCTATTCCGTACAGCTTGCGCGGATTTTCGCATAGGATTTTTTCGACGACCTCCGGCGCGACGTCTTCGCGGGCGCGCATGTTTTTGACGAACTCCGGCTCCTTCGACGGATCGTTGTGGCCGTAGTCCGAGCCGATCACCAGGTGCTCCGGGCCAATGTAGGTCAGCAAATGCGGCAATTCTTCGTCGGCTTCGCAGGCCACCCAGAAACGATACTCGCGAAACAGCTCCTGGGGATTTTTGTTTTTCAGATCGGCGCGCACGGAGCGTTTGAGCACGTGCCAGATATACGGCACCCAGCTCGCCGCGGCTTCGATGAAGCCGAAGCGCAGTTTGGGAAACTGCTCGGGGATGCGATTGGCGACCAGGTCGCGGAAGGCGATCACCGGCAGGACACGGTTATGGGCAAAGGTATGATTGCGTTCGACGTCGAAGGGCTGCATCAGGTATCGGCTGCCTGATCCGGTATGGATGCAGATTGTCATATCGAGTTTTTCCGCTTGCCCATAGATCGGCGCGAAGTAGGGATTATCCAGCGTGAGGTTTCCCTCCATGCCGCGGAAGAAAATCCCCACGGCGCCGCGCTGTTTTGCCCAAGCCATCTCGGCAAGCGACGCGTCGATATCGCGCAGCGGCAGTATCGCAACCCACTTGAGCCGCTCCGGCGCCCTGGCGCAGCCGTCCGCGATAAACCGATTGTAAGCCCGGCAAAGCGCAGCTTCCAATTTCGCATCATCTGTCAAATAGACCAGGAACAACGTCGGATAAATGACTTGTATCTCGACGCCGATCCTGTCCATGTCCTTGAGCCGCGCGAGCGGATCGGTAAGCTCGCGCACCGCGAGATGGATATCTCCCCTGCCCGATTCCTTCTTCTGCGCCGACGGCGTGATCAGGCTAAAGCTCGCCTTGCCGGCAGGCTTGGGAAAGATTTCGCCGTCGATGAGCCAGAAGGCGTTGCGATCCTTGTACCAGGTGTCGTCGGGGATCCGCACCAGCACCGGACGGCGCGGGTACATTTCCTTGTCGATGTAGCTCCACATGGCCTCCGACTCGGCGATGTGGGTGTCGGCGTCAAAAACTCCGGGCATCTTTTAACTCCTAAGGGCGTTCACATAGTTCAAATCGATCAAGCGGCTCAATCGCTACGTTCCGGTCAATCCCCCTCCTGTTTCCTCCCCCGCGACCGCGTGGGAGCATCGGACATGGGACTCTTTGTATTGCATTGCTATCCAAAAACTAACACCAACATGTTGTCATAGCGTACCGCTTAAATATTCCGAAAGTCGAAGACTCGCGGATTCCGAAATTCCCCTCGCCAAGCATGTCCTGAGACTATCGAAGGGGC
>CAMLCX010000716.1 GCA_946478635.1 uncultured Pseudomonadota bacterium | reverse complement strand
CGGTAAAATTGCCCGCGGTTGCGGGTGGGCCAGATGTCCTCGTCCGCACCGATTACCATCACCGGAACGGTGATCCGCTTCAGCGACTGTGGTAATTGCCGGCCGAGCCCGGCGGGATCGAGCAGGACGCCGCCCAGCGCGGGGACGCCTTCCCCCAACGCGGTGGCGACGGCAGTCGCGCCGAATGAGTGGCCCGCGAGAATGATCTTGTCCGCGTCTATGCGGTCGTCGACGAGCCGCGGCGTCCGATGAATGGCGTCGACGAGGCTGGCAAGGGTTCTGCCGTTGGCGATCCACGGGCCGCGTTTGGGCAAGTCGAGGGCAAGGCCATGCATGCCCCAGGAGGCCAAGTGCATGGCTTGGAAGGCATGGTCCGCCTTGGAATTGTCGAGACCGTGCAACACGATAACCAAGGGGGCCTTGCGCGCCGCCGCGCACAGGTACAAGTCCGCTTCCACCGTGAGACCGGAAACCAGGGGGATTTCCAGGTCTCTGCGCTCGATGACGGTGAAGGGCCCACGCAACCTGAATTGCGCTACGTCGGGCTTGCGGGACAGTAGAAAGCGCTGGAGCTCGGCGGCGTCGGGGGCCTTTATCGGCGTGACTTCAGGTTCCGGAAACCGGCGAGCACAGCCGGCCGAATACGCCACGAGGGCGATCAGCAAAAGGGCTGGAATGCGAAAACCTGATTGGCGGATCGCGGCTGAGATTCCTGGCACGTTACTCCCGAGAACGATTCACGGTCGAGTCTTGAATCGACGTTTTGATTTTCGGTTTTGCTCTCAATAACGGTTCCAAAAGTTTGCTGGGAACAGGCTGCTTTCCCTAGCAACCGCCCCTATGTGGAGAGATAATCGATGCGCTGTGGCCGTGTCAAACCTTGTCGGGAGCGGGTGAAGCCTGGAGGGTGAATTATCTTTTATACAACGCGCCGATAAATCCGCTCTGGTCGATCCGTCGCACAAACGATGGATCGACGATGAGACTCGGATCGGCTTGTTTTGCTTGCGGGTAGTGAGCGGAGATCATGTCAAGCGCGCTGGCAATCACCTGCGTTGAAGGTATTGGCACCGCTTCCAGTCCCGCGCTCGTGTGCTGGTAGGTTTCCTCGAGAAACTCCTCGCTCGCCCCCCTCATGTATTTCCGCCAGACGGCGAAACTCTTTTCTTTGTTGCCTTTAAATACCGCAACCGCCTCGACGAGCGCCTTCAAAACCCTCTCGACCAACCGGGGATTCTTTTCAATCGTCGGTCTGAGCGTGGTGACAGCGTGCATCGGATAGGCCATGCCGAGGTTGTCGTAGTTGACCAGCTCGAAAAAGCCCTTGCTCTTGGCCACGAAGCTCGCCGGAACCGACAACGAGGTTGCGTCGACGACGCCCCGTTCCAAAGCCTGCAGCATGAGCGGCGGCTCTCCGACCGGCATCAGCTTTACATCTCGATCGGGAGAGAGTCCCCATTTACGCGTTAACACATAACGAACCAGAATGTCGTTAAGCGCGCCTGGTCGCCCGGTAGCGATCAGCTTGCCCTTCAAGTCTTCGGGCCTTTTGATTTCGTTTTTGGCGAAAATGCCGCCGCCCAGTTTGGTGGAGAGCAGGGCGACGATCACCTGGTCTTTGACGCCGAGAACGTGCGACGTCACGGCGCCGCTTCCCGAGGCAATCACGAAGGGGGTCTCGCCGCTGGCGAGCAATTGCTGGGGACGGATTCTCCCCGCATATACGGCTCTCAGGTCCAGTCCGTATTTTTTTCCCAATCCCTCGTCAACCGCGAGCCACAACGGTCCGTAAAATCCTGAAAAAGAGGAAAAGCCGATGGTGACGCTGTCGAGCTGTGCGGCGCCGAGGGCGGCCGACGCGCAGCCGATCCAACCAAGAATGAAAGTCAAAGCGAGCGTAATTTTTCTCAACGCCATGCCGGTCTCAACCGACGCCGAGCGCAATTAGTAAACTGCAAACTGCTGTTGTGCTGAAAGACTGCAAAACCATGGAGCCCTCCATTCGTTGGTCACACTCTCGAAAGCGTTTCTGCTTTAGAGCGGAAGCGGCAGCGATCCGCTCACGTCCTCTAATCCTTGACGTACTTCGTTACTCCCCTCACTGTGGCTTCGGCCGTGAAGAGATTGCCGGCCCTATCGATGGCAATCCCTTCTCCCATGGCTCCATCGGGCGCATCGGTCTTGTGCGGCGGCACGAAGATTGTCACCTTGCCGTCCTTCAAGCTCCCAATGCGAATGCCCTTGAGCCAGCCTGCGAAACTGAATAGTTGCCTAGGCCGTCTTGGCAAACCCATCGTTCACTTCTTTCTCGTAGGCGAGCAGCTTCTTGACGCTCGGGCGCTCCTGCATGCGTTTGAAATGCGCCATGACGCTCGGGAAGCCTGAGATGTCCACCTCCAACTGGGTGGCGCGGCGGCAGCACCAAAAAAAATGCGCGTCGGGGGCGGTGAAGTGGTCGAAGAAGTACTCGCGCCCGGCGAGCAATTCGTCGCCGATCCGGAAGTTCTCGAACAAATTTTCCGTGGCGAACTTGATGACACTGTCGGCCGCGCCGTCGCAGACTTTGGACGGA
>CAMLCX010000715.1 GCA_946478635.1 uncultured Pseudomonadota bacterium | reverse complement strand
ATGATCGAACTCCGGTCATCTACTGCATCAAAGAAATGGGCGCGAAACATTATGGCATCGACGTTGAGGTTTTGAAGATCAAAGATTACGAGAGCGAAAAAGGGACATTCTGAATTTAGCCTGACGCTCTCACCTTTTGTATAGCTGCTTGATAAACCCCGACGCTTCGAGCTCCTGGACTATACTCATGTCGACGAAACTTTTCGGACCGGCGCCGGCGGCTTTCGGTGTGCGCGGCGCGATGTCGTCGAGCAAGGTTTTCACGCCCTCGGCGTTGGGATAGGGAACTTCGGGAAACGCGCCGTTGTATGCGCGATAGGCGCGCTCCAAACCTTCCGGATCGTCGCTCTTGAGATTCCTGTCGATCAACGCTTTGGTCTCTTCTTTATTGGGGAGCGAAAAAGGGACATTCTGAAGTTAGCCTGTGGGGCTCTCACCTTTTGCGAAGCTGCTTGATACGCTTCGAGCTCCCGCACCACACTTCTATCGACGAAGCTTTTCGGATCGGCCGTGGCCGCTTTGGGCGTCCGCGGAGCGTTGCAACAATATACGAATAATCGTATAATCCGTCCCGATGAAGCCGATCCGCTTTCTCGGCACAGCTCGTCGCGATTTGACGGACTTTCCCGAGTTGGCGCGTCGACAAGCCGGATACGAGTTGTTCATGGTGCAAGTCGGGCGCGAACCAGCAGACTTCAAGCCGCTTCCGACCGTTGGATCTGGAGCCTATGAGATTCGGATACGAGATACTGCCGGTGCGTTCCGCGTCGTGTACGTGGCCAAGTTAGAGGAAGCGGTTTATGTCTTGCACGCGTTTCAGAAGAAGACCCGAAAGACGTCCCAGGCGGACATCAAGTTGGCAGCGCAGCGTTACAAGTTAATCGGAGGGCAGTCATGAAGAAGAAACGAGCACGGCAAGTAAAGCGCGCAAACAATGTGTTCCTCGATCTTGGCTTTCCACCGCATGAGGCCGCTGTGATGCTCCTGCGTTGCGAGCTGGCCGAAGCGCTCCGCAAGTGGATGGACCGTGAGGCGATTTCCCAGGTGGAAGCCGCCAAGCGCCTTGGCGTGGTCCAGCCCCGCATCTCCGAGATCGTGCGCAATAAGGTTGACAAGCTGTCTCTGGACTACCTCGTCGGCCTGTGCGCAAAGGCCGGTGTTTCAGTCGCCGTGAAATTGGCCGCCTAACAACGCCATGAAATGGACAGCCACCACGACCGCCTTCCGGATGCAACCACCGGCGTTGGCGGGTGCCAGCGAGATTGTTCTCACCTTTTGTATAGCTGCTTGATAAAGCCCGACGCTTCCAGCTCCTGCACTAGACTCATATCGACGAAACTTTTCGGGTCCGCCCCTGCCGCTTTCGGTGTGCGCGGGGCGATGTCGTCGAGGAGCGTTTTGACGCCCTCGGGGTTCGGGTAAGGAACCTCTGGAAACGCGCCGTTGTAGGCGCGGTAGGCGCGCTCCAATCCTTCCGGGTCGTTGTTCTTCAGATTCTTGCCGATCAGGGCCTTGGTTTCCTCTTTATTTGTCTTAATGAAATGCAGCGCTTCGGTAAAAGCCCGTACAACTTTAAGGACGAACGGACGCCGCTCCTTGACGGTCTTCTCGCGCGTGACGACGGCGTTCACGTGATACGGAATCTTGAGAGTGCCGATGTCTATCAGGTCCCGGAAGCCCATCTTCTCGGCCTCGCGCACCAGCGGCTCGCCGAGAAGCGTAAATTGAGTGATGTTGCGCGACAAGGCAGCCAGACGCTGCGGATTTTCTCCCGTCGCGATGATCTTCGTGTCTTTCTCAGGGTCGATGCCGAATCGGCGCAACGCAAGGCGCAAAGTCATGTCCGAAGTCGTGCCCAGGCGATTGACGCCGCCAACTTTGCCTCTGAGCTGCTCGATCGTCGTTACGTCGGTGACCGACACGATGTGATCGATGAACAATGGCAGATTGGTTGAGACCATGATTGTGTCGGCTCCGGCGAGCCGCGAAGTGACCAGCGTGGCGGACGGCGCAATGATGAAGTCGACTTCGCCGGTGAGCAATGCCTGGATGACGATGGTGCTGGCGCTGATCGCGATCACTTCGGCTTGCAGGCCATTCTTTTTGAAGAAGCCTTTCTGATCGGCGACCCAGATCGGCGTGTTCGACGGCGTGCTGCCGGCCCAGGCGATGCGAATCCGTTCCTGGGCGGCTGCCGGTTGCGGCGCTGAAAAGCAAAGTCCGAGGAGCGCAAGGCACAGGCAAAAAATGTGGCGCATGAGGTTCGTTCCTTTTTCAACTGGCTGAGTTTTCTCGCCGAGGCGACGGGCGGAATATAGCGCCGGGCCAAATTTCCTGTCAATCGCCATGCGACACGGCGATTTGAAACTAACCGGCCGCTCCGGTGGAATCCGAGCGCGATCCTGATTATGATCGGCGCGCGATGGCATCATCAACGAGGCGTATTTTGTTGGTGGGCGCAGGCGCCGGTGGATGAATCAACTGGAAGGTAGGCTACGAAGACCCTGCCTCTTTTTGCCGGCTAATGAAGAACCCCGCCGCAAGCAGCGGGGTATCGAAAGACCTCGATGACAATTTT
>CAMLCX010000714.1 GCA_946478635.1 uncultured Pseudomonadota bacterium | reverse complement strand
CCACGACGGCACACTTCTCGAGCCATTCGAGAAGCTGGCGTCCGACACCCGCTCGTCTGTATGGCAGCGCCACAGCGAGAAGGTCCAGGTGCGCGTCGTCGTCGCCATAGCGCATGATGGCAAAGCCGGCAATTTCGTCGCGAGCGCACGCGACAAGCACATTGACATCGGCGGCGCGAATACTAGCAGCGACCCGCACCGGCGTCCAACGCCAACGTAGACCGTACTCGATCAAATCTCGCGACAAATTCGCGATCGGGGTAGCTTCTGCGGGCCGCGCCAGGCGCAATGACAACTGGGGATTTCGCATGCGGTCTCTAGCCTAGCGCATAGCGTCTAATCCTTCAAAGCCCGGACGCAACCAAACGCGGGAGCGATCGCGGAATCGGACTCGGCCGCATGTGTTTCAAACAATCGGGCTCCTGTTTGAGACTCAAAATATTAAACGCGCTCACGGAACGGTCGAAGCCTTTGAGATTCAGCTCTTCAATCGACTCGGCCTCGACCAGATTTTCAACCTTACTCAGCGTTTTCTGAGTGGTAAGGATCTGCCCCCCTTTGGCCACTCCGCAAAGTCGGGCAGCCAGGTTGATAACTTTACCTACGGCTCCATAGTTCATTCGGTCCTCGAAACCGATATTGCCGACAGCCGCATCACCGGTGGCCAGGCCAATTCCTAAATCCAAATTGTAGCTTTTCTTGAGCCATCCAACACGCAGCTCCTTTACTTTATCGCGGATCTCGATGCCCAACCGCACAGCTTTCTCCGCGTGATTTTCACATGGCACCGGGTCGTTGAAGAAGATCATCATTCCGTCGCCGGCAAAATACTCGAGAGTGGCTTCAAACTTTAAAATCACCTTGCCCGCAACCGCGTAGTAGCTACGCAGTAATTCCATAACCTCCTCCGGTTCCGCTCGATCTGTAAAAGCGGTGAAGCCGCGCAAGTCGAGAAATTCAGCCGTGATCTCGCGCCGGTGGAATTTGAACAGATCGGTGTCGTCGCACTTGAGAACGTTCTCCGCCAATTGCGGCGAAAGGAACCGCTTGAGGCGATTCATGCGTTCCGTCTGGTCCATCTGACGTCCAACTTTTTCCGTCACGGTTCGGCTCCAATCCTCCGAGGATGACAAGGGATTGTTTTCCCGAACATAGGTCCTTGTGGTTAAACCCGTCATATTCTCCTCCCGCCAATTCTCAGCCGGCCATTCGAAGACGACTGTGCTTTTCGACCCGCTCCGAATATTGTGCTTGCTGCTCCGTGCTTCGATGTCCTTCTCAGCCATCACCTGTTGCTCAGTCGATAGAGCAGCGACTATGCCAGTTGAAAACCGGCGACTGGCTCACTCCAAGTGGCTGATTTATCAAGAGACGTTGGTCAGGGTAGGACCGGCAAATGCGTCCGCCGTTATCTTTAGGGATACGATCGCGTGCTGGAAAACGTTCAGCCGAATATTGCGGGATCTTTATCCACGGCGGAAAAAGCTTCGGCGCTTTCGACGTAAAATATACGAATGTTCCGAACCGCCCGGGCGAATGGTGATTTGAACAAATGACTGTCGTTGGATTGGATTACTTTGCTTACGCAGCAAACATTGCCTAAAGGCATGACCGACCACGCGCGGAGCATTCACTTTCGTTCAAGCCCGAATCCGGTGACGTGCGTGACGTTATATCAAGAATAAAAACATGATCATGCCGCTGGAAATTTGGAGAGGATTGTCCCCGCTCCGCTGTTGTTGTCATTCTCTTTCCCAGTTGACTCGACTTTCTGAACATCCGAAGTCGAGATTCCTGGAACAATGATGGGCTGTTATCGCACAATTGGATGAGAAAATTGGGCCGCACAGGGGGAGGAATTCCAGCCGTTCAACAACACTCCCTGGGGATGCCCTGATTGGCTCGTAAAACATCTCAAACTCATTCTTCGGCGCGCAAGATCTTCTCCGGAAAATCTCGCGCATGTCATCTTTGACAATTCGTATCGCCAGAAAATTGCGGCGCCAACGCCCGCCCCGCAATTTTCGGGTTCGAAATCCTGACATTTTCCGCTTGCTCGCGCGTAAAACGTACCTAATCCGCCTTAGTTGGCAGTCGATAGAATTGGTCTTTGGCTTGCTACGTTTCGAGTATTCCAGCGGGAACTTCAGATATGAACACCTTGTCAGACTTCAAGAAACAACTCACAAACCATAAAGGTCAGGGACAAGTTGAATACACCCTTATCGTACTTCTTGTCGCCCTAGCCTTTTGGCTAGGTGTCCGTGACACAAATATCGGCGAAAACTTGCAAACCTCGTGGACGGAAGTCGCGGGATCCTTTATTCCCGCCGGAGGTGGTTCAGGCACTGGCCAGGGTGAAGGATCGGGCAGCACCCCTAGCGGAAGTTCTGGTGGTGCCTCGGGTGGCAGTTCGGGCGGTAGTTCTACGGGTAGCTTTGGCGGAGCGTCTGGCGGCGGCGGTTCCGGTGCTGGCTCCGGCGGTGGTTCAGGTAGCGGCTCTGGTAGCGGTGGAGATAGGAAGAGCGTCGAGTACGGAAATACTGTAGATATCTGTGGACGCCGTAAAATAAAAAAAAAATACGGT
>CAMLCX010000713.1 GCA_946478635.1 uncultured Pseudomonadota bacterium | reverse complement strand
TGCAGCGGCAGGAAAAGGGTTTGGAAGGATTTACTCCCCAGCTTACCGGGAAATATGCGAAGGTGGGCCAATAAGGTCATCTTCCAGGCGCAGCCGGAGCTATCCCGCAAGGAAGCCCATTTTCATCGAAACGATGACGGCTGCTGATTGCATCGAAGGTCTTGCCGTTTTTAACATTGATCACTATTTTGCGTATTTCCACCGGGGCACCGTCGACGCGAATCTACAACTCCTTGAACGTGACGGCCCGGTCTTAACGGGTATGCGATTCGCGACCATCATCGCGTCAGAGAGTCTCATGACCAGAGCGCCGCTTCAAAGAAATCGCCACCGATTAAATTCGGCGATTCCTTCCAGTGTCCCCAATCATCGCTATTGAGTTGACAGCAACGGCGGTCATTCGTTACTCTCCGCGCATTCGCGGTAAAGCTTTCGGAGGTAGATTTCCATGTTTTGTACCGAATGCGGCACACAAATTGACGAAGGAAAAAAATTCTGCCGAAATTGCGGTTCTCGGGTTGGAGGTGGCGTCGAGCCGGCGGCGGCGAAACCGACTGAAGATTCACAGCCCCGCGCCCAAGCTATTCCGGCCGAGACAACGGCGGGGAGCGGCGCGAACAACAGGCTGTTGGTGGTTGCAGCCGGTATCGCGGTTCTAGTCCTCGGCGGCGCTGGAGTTTATTTTGGCACCGATTTGTTCCGGCCGGCGGCTCCTCGGACGCCGCCATCCGTTTCGGAACCGCTGGCGAAAGGGACGGAAACGCCGCCACTGCCGAGTTTCGAAGAAACCAAGGATGCGGCAGGCGCGAGCCAAAACTCTTCAAGTTCATCGAATCCGCTGGAATCACCCGGCTCGTCAAATCCGGTTGAGCGTCCTAAGCTTCCGCTGGAGACATTGCCGGAGAGGTCAACGAGACCAGATGCGCCGCCTGCGTCCAATCGTCCGGCGCCGGCAACGCCTGCTTCTCGGGGCGGGGCAACTCCCGGTATTTATGAAGCGATGCGAACAACCACAGTCTATGAAAATCCGTCGACGTCCAGCAAAGTCCTCGCGAATATTCCCGCAGGGACGCGTGTCACGGTAGTGGGTTCCAACGGCGAGTGGTTGGAGGTGCATTCCAGACGCGGCAATCCGCCCGGCTTCATTCGGCGCGGCGACGCGACGTTCGTCGAAAAATCCAACTGATCAGTTAAAACTTGCCGGACCATGTGGCCCGGAAGGAGGCGGCCATATGGCAGTGGCGACGCAGCTTAAATCCATGGACCTTCTGATGTTTGCGCGTGCGTCCGAGGGGCTCACGCATTATCGCGGCATCGCGGTCTGCTTTGTATCGATGTTGCTTGGCGGTGCTTTTCTTTTCCTGGGCATTTATTTCGCCGCGCGTTCCGGTAGCGGTTTCGGGCGCTTCATGTTTTTTATCTGCTGGCTTATCGACGGCGGCATCGTGGGGACGGGTATATTCGCCACCGGAATCATGCTGCTCGACCGCGCGCGGGGCACGCCGCCCCGGTCTTTATCCGATGCGCTGGTCTTTGGATTTATCTGCTTCCTAAAAGGCTTAGTGATCGTCATTCTCATCGGCGTAACGGCGCTGATCTTTGGACTACTCGCCGCCATCCTCTATTTCATCTGCAAAATTCCCGGCCTCGGTCCGTTGCTGTTGTTTTTTATGCATTCGGTTTTGGTGGTGCTTGCCGGATTGTTCGCCTTCTTTGCAGGAATCTTTGCCGCCCTGGCCGCTCCAGCGCTTTGGGACGGCGATACGGTTACCCAGGCGATCGCCAAAGGTATCGCCGTTCTAAAAGAACGCGCGGTGACAGCCGTATTGTATTTGTTGGCCATGGCTTTTGTTACAGCCATCATACTTGGGATTATCGGCGCTGTGATTCTTCCGGGCTATGTTTCGATGACCGGGCTCGCCGCCGGTATCGTTGGTGCCAATGTGGGCGCGGACCTGTCGATATTGACAAACCTGCCAATGGCACTGATGCAACTTTCCGGCGGTCAAAGCGGCCACGTCACGTCTCTGATGCTGGCTACCGTTGTTTTGATCATGCTCGCCGCATCGGCGGCACTTCAGGTGCACTTGATGGGAATCAACCTCGTTTACCTCGGTGTTTCCGAAGGGGTGGACACGGTAGCGGCGGAGCGCATGCTCAAACAGCAATTCAATCAGGCGAAAGCGAAGGCGGATGAAGCCAAGCAGCGAGCCCTCGTCGCCGCGGAGCGCGCCAAAGCGGCCGCACAGCAGGCGCGCGCTTCGACACCGTCGGCCGCACCCGGTCCAATTGCCGCCTTGTTATGTCCGACTTGTAAGTCAGCAATCACGCCTACCGACGCGTTCTGCGAGAATTGCGGGCATAAGTTAAAATGAAGTTTGCGATCGAGTTGGGATCGTTACCGGCGCGCGAAGGAAAATTGTTTTTTTAAGAAGGCTGCGATTGATGAATCAAAACTCGGCTTTACGCCGCTCGCTTATTCTTTTCATTCTTGCGGCGGTGATCTTCAGCGGGCTTTATCCCGCGAGGGCTCAACAGAAGGCGAAGTTGCGCCCGCTTAGAATCGCTCTTCCCGGCAATACGATTGC
>CAMLCX010000712.1 GCA_946478635.1 uncultured Pseudomonadota bacterium | reverse complement strand
GGCCCACGAGCGTGGTGAAGTAGGCCGGTACTGTTGTCTCAAATGTCAGCGGCTCACCGCTGAAAGGATGCTCGAAGGAAATGGATTGGGCGTGAAGTGCCAGGCGCTCATGCGTTTTTCGCTCCTGTCCGTATCTTGGGTCGCCGACCACCGGGTGTCCGATGTCCGCGAGATGCACGCGAATCTGATGCTTGCGGCCGGTCAAGAGATCGACTTCGAGTAAACTAAAGTCTTTGGTCTGCTTGAGCACTTTGTAAGCCGTGCGGGCGACCCTGCCCCTGCGCGTATCGTTAGTCGTG
Organism: uncultured Pseudomonadota bacterium; assembly: GCA_946478635.1. The sequence goes on along the minus strand of CAMLCX010000712.1, from coordinate 2,291 downwards.
TAGACGCCGCGCGCCTGGTTCTCCGCCAGATACGTCGTGATGGTTTCCGCGCGCTTCTCGGAGCGGCCATGAACGACCGCCAGATACTTTTTCTTGGTATCCTGCCAGTGGTTCTGTAAGCGAAACTTCGCCTGTTCGTTCTTGGCGAAAATAAGTATCCCCGAAGTCTCCCGATCGAGCCGGTGCACGATGAAAATTCGATTTCTCGATTTCGCAACACCCTTGCGGACGTAATCGGTGAGAATGAAGTAAGCCGTGCGCGATTTCTCGCGATCCGTGCTGATCGTCAACAACCCCGGCGGTTTATCCACCACGATGATATCTCTGTCTTCGTGAAGGATCACTAGTCCGCCCGGGAGACGTTTGCTACTCATGCCGCTATGTCTGCGCATTGTTAGTGCTCGGTGTGTCTCGTTATGGGTCGGCTAACGGCTCTGGTTGAGCCGCGGGAGCTTTGTGAGCGGCGGTCTCAAACCGGTTATCAAGGTGTGGCGATTCGTCGCTTCCAGTAGCCAGGCTCGCGACTACCATGCATCACAGCAACGATAAGGATGAACTCAGGTTCGATAGTGTATAAAAACTCCGTAAGGGAAGACATGGGTTAGACATCGACGAACGTCGTGATCGAGAACTCGCCAACGTTCCGGGGCTTCTACAATTCGGCCGATTGTGTCCTCAACGGCCTCGACAAACCGCAAAGCGAGTGCCGGATCACGCTCGGCGTAGTAAACGGTGGCCTCCTGATACTCCTCGAGCGCCTCCGGGTGAAATCGATATTTCATCGGCGAATGACATCACGCACTTTCTGGAGAGCCTCCTCTCCAGGGACAGTCTCGACGTGGCCGCTTCGTACTTCGTCCCGCCTGCGTTTTGCTTCCGCAATCCACAGCCGGTCGACTTTCCCGAGTTCGTCCCCATCTAAGCTCTCCACCAGAAGGTCCGCTAGCCGCGCACGCGATTCAGTTGGTAGGTTCATGGCCTGTTCGGCCAGTTGTTCCACAGTCTTAGCCATGAGGTTAAAGATACTCTAACCCTCTGATGTCCTCAAGCGCCAGATGTTGCTCGCCCCTATATTCGGATTGCAGCGGAAATTGTGTTTGTGCCCCTTCGATGCTGCTAGGATTTGATCTGCCATCAATTTTCAGATTCCGAATCTTTTCCCTCAAACGATTTGAACGGTTGGAACGACTGGGACACATATTCTTCTCATTATTCTTTTTTTCCCAGCAAACGATAGAAAAGCACCGTCGTTATCACCAATGACGCTCCAGCCGTTAGCGCGATGCCAAGCGAAGCGCCGAAAAACGTCGCGGCAGCGCCCAGTACAATCGAGCCGATGGAGCGCATGCCTTGGTCGAGATTGAACACGCTCATCACCCGGCCCATGAGATTGCGCGGGGCTTCGATCTGAATGATCACCCGGCTGATAGTGCGGAAACTTACCTGGCCCGCGCCGACGAGGGCCAGGAGCAGAACTGAAAGCCAAAAGATCGGCGAGATGCAAAATAGGATGAGAAAGATCGGTGTCGTCGTGGTCATGACCCACAGCAGCATGGCGCGGTTCCAGCGTTCGCCGACCGAGGCGAGAAAACTAAGCGAGGCGATGCCGCCCAATCCCGGCGCGGCCATCAGTATGCCCAGTCCTCTGGGGCCGACCTGTAGTATTTCCTTGGCGAACACCGGCAGAAAACTTTGGTAGGTGACGACAAACACAGCGAAGGTGTAGGCGGCGACGATGCTGCTCAAAATCACCGGCGCGTGCCAAACATAATGAAAGCCTTCTTTGAACTCGCGCACAAAATTTTCTTCCCGCTTTATCGAATCCTCTTTGTGGGTGCGAATAAACAGCATGCCCGTGCCAGAAATCAACAGCGCAACGAGGTATGCTCCGTAGCAGCCGCCGACGCCGATCCAAAGAATCAATACGCCGCCGAGGGATGGTCCTGCGATGCGCGCGATGTTGAAACCGACGGTGTAGAGCGAGACGGCGTTCATGATATCTTCCCGCGGCACCAACTCCGCAAGGATCGATTGCGCAGCCGAAGGATTTATCGCGCGAATCGAGCCGAAAAGGACTTCCAGCACAAGCAGGTGCCAGAAGGCGAGAGTCCCGAACGTATAAATTGCCAGGAAAATCGATATGGGGAGAGCGCAGCCGAATTGCACCAACATCAATAAGAGCTTGCGGTCATAGCGGTCCACCAATACACCGCTGAAGGCGCCAAGAATCAAACGGGGCGTGGCGCTGCACAACCCCAAGACTCCCAACGCCATCGCCGAGCCGGTGATCT
>CAMLCX010000711.1 GCA_946478635.1 uncultured Pseudomonadota bacterium | reverse complement strand
CCAGCGGCTTCGTCGATTCGCTGTACAAAAACCGCTAGACACCGCCACGCACCCGACGAAGGAGGAATGACCACAATGAACACCATTCGCCAGGCCCATGTGCCGCACAACAGCGGCCGGTCCGCGGCGTAAGGATCTACGAGCCTTAAAACTCATCCAGCCTTCGAGCAAAGGAGAGCGCCATTTCCATCGTAATCGTCGCCATGCCGTACGGCGTCTTGGACGCGCAACGGCTTTCCCAGGCCTCGGGCATCTGCATGGACCGAGCCCTCGACTGGTGGCAAAAATCCATGCAGACCTCGAAGCACAAAACCTATTTCGTGATCGCCGGCTATGACATCGACCAGGGTCAAGAAATCAAACTGCGCCGAGCCATCGTCGAGCAAACGCTCCAGGAACCGGAGCTTCTCGCCAACATCGTCGAGATCACCGGTAAGAACGAAGTGGCGCTAGCGCAAAAAATCGCGCGCGTCCGCACGCTCCTACCCGTCGAGACCATTACAGTGTTCGTCGAGACACGCAATACCGTCAGCGTCAAGGCGATCTTCAAAAGAAAATTCGGTAAGACGCTGCAAATACGGAAATTCAAAGCCGACTTCGAGTTCAATCATCAGTGGATCACCACGTCGACTTCCTTAGCGTGGTTTTCGCGCAACTGGTCTTTGCGCATCTGGTTCGAGCTGAAAAGGCGGATGGGGCGAGGGTTGAGAAAGAAAATTCGTTATTGGTTTAGGTCGTAAAAACCCAAGGGCGCAGCACGCTGCGCCCTTGGGTCACTCGCAAATCCAGTTTTGTTTACGCCACCTTCGAGATCTTCGCACTGCTTTCCCCTGAGAAACCTTTTTCCAACCACCAGTGCGCCACTTCGCTGCCGGTGGCGAACCACACACCCTTGTGCGACTTCATGTGACCGATGATATCCGAAAGAGTCTTCGCTCGACCGGGCCGGCTCGAAATGTATGGATGAAATTGGAACGGGCAGAACGTCGGCGCCAGACTCGACTCCTCGTAGAACTGATCGAACATCGCCTTCCAAACCACCAGCGTATCGTTGGGATTTCCTGAATCGCGATGACCGTAGGTGCGCCCGTCGCCGAACGGTTGGCGCGGCAACTCGACCAGTTTCTTTTTGCCGTTTTGCCAAAGGAAGGGCAGGTCGTGCGAGAATGAATTGCTGTTCCACAGATAGCCCTGCTCCAAGAGCAACTCCAAGCTGTTCGGACTCTGCGTGCACGAACGCCAGCCGAACGGCCGCTTCTGGGTACGGTTGAGAATCATGTCCGTGGTCCGCTTGATCACGTCCCGTTCTTCGTCCTTCGCGAGATCGCGTGCCACTTCGTGATGGTAACCGTGGCCGGCGACTTCGTGACCTTGAGCGACGATGGCCGCCACCGCCTCGGGATAACGTTCGGCGATGCCGCCGCAGGTGAGAAACGTCGCTTTGACTTCGTGTGAAGCGAGGATGCGCAAAATCCGCCAAATCCCCGTGTTGGGTCCGTATTCGCCCTGGGTGTATTCCTCGTGATTGATCCGGCCGTTCTTATCGGGCTTCACGTCTTCGCCGCCCTGAAAATCGAAGCTTAAGAAAACCGCGATCCGGGCATCACCCGGCCACTGTATCTTGCCGCTGGAGTGTAATTCTTGAAGCGCCATGTTGAACCTCCTTGGGTTAAAACAAGATTTAATTTTGAGGGAACCTAGACTGCTTTGCAATGGGCAGGCATATTGATAGACCAGCGACTCGCCAGATGCAAGTCAATTTGGAGATTCACATTGTGAGTGGAGAGAAAAGATTGTATAGAGGGGCCGAACCCGCTCTTCGGAGGTGATCGATGGCGGCATCAAACAGCAAATTCAACGTCGGCGGCGTGCTGCTGAACCAACCCTTCAAAATTCGCCGGCTCGGTCATTTCGGCTTCAACTTGTCGAATATGGAAGACGGCGTACATTTCTATATCGATCTCTTGGGCTTCCGCATATCGGACGTCATGGATTACTCGCGCCGCGCCAAAGACCCGGCGCAAGTTGCGGGCCTCGGCGACCCGAATGGCTACTTCACCCGCTACGGCACGGATCACCACGCTATGGTGCTTTTTCCTAAGCGGGTGCGCGACGCGTTGGGAAGAAGCGAACAACCCGGCATCACCGTCAATCAGATCACCTGGCAAGTAGGCAGCTTGGAAGAGGTGGGCAACGCCATCAAGTGGTTCAACGAGCGCGGTATCAAGCAGCAACGCTCGGGGCGCGACATGCCGGGATCGAATTGGCACACTTATCTCTACGATCCCGACGGTCAGAGCAATGAGCTCTACTACGGCATCGAGCAAATCGGCTGGAACGGCCACAGCAAACCGAAAGCCATGTACGATCGCGGCTTCGATAAACCGCCTGAGTTGCCGCAGATTTCGGAATTCGAGGAAGTGCAACAGGCCCGCGCAAAGGGCATTGACATTTTTTCCGGCTATCGGCACGTGGAGAAGCTGCCGGCCCAGTACAACGTCGACGGTGTTCTTTTGCCTCGTCCATTTAAGATTGTCCGCCTCGGGCCGGTGTATCTGTTCACAGATAATATGGAAGCTGCTGTTGAATTTTATCGC
>CAMLCX010000710.1 GCA_946478635.1 uncultured Pseudomonadota bacterium | reverse complement strand
AAGTTTTACGCCGACGTCGCGCAAACCTTTCCAGATTTTCCCATCATGGTTTACGCCAACCCGCGCGCGTTCCGCTTCGCCTTCGACGCTGACTTCTGGGGAGCCGTCGTCGCGAAGGCGCCCACGGTCATGTCGGCAAAATTCTCGACAAAAGCAATTCTTAAAAAAGTGGTGGACGCCACCAAAGGACGGGTCAACTTTGTGCCTCCGGTCGGCCTCGCCTATGAATTCTCGCAGATCTCTCCGGAATCCCAGACCACCTGCTGGATTCCCTCGGTCGGGCCGCAGGTTGCCCTCGCGCTGATGAAAGCTCTTGCGGCGCGCGACGCGTCGCAAGCCAAAGCCGTCGCCGACGACATCGCCTGGGCCAACGAGCCGCACCACGCGATCACCGGCTCGCAAGAAATTTTCGCCTCCTACAATATCCAATTGGAAAAGGTTCTGATGGCGGCTTCCGGTTACTGCAAAACCGGCCCGATTCGTCCGCCCTACAACGTCATGCCGGAAGATTTCCGCAAAGCGGCGACCGAAGGCGGCCAGCGTTACGCCAAGCTGCGTGAAAAATATTCCAAAGTGCTCGGCTGAGAGAAACAAACATGAAATTAGACGGTCAGGTGGCCATCATCGTCGGCGGCGCGCGCGGTATCGGCGAAACCATCGCGCACACCTTCTCTAAAGAAGGCGCCAGTCTCGTTCTGGTGGACTTGGAGAAAATGAAACCGCAGCTCGACGGCGTCGCTCAATCGATCAATCAACGGGGCGGCAAAGTCGTCAGCATCACGGCCGACTGCAGCGACGATCGCCAGGTGAATGCCCTCGTCGACGAAACCGTTCGCCGCTTCGGCAAGATCGATGTGCTGGTTAACAGCGCCGGCTTCCGCGGACCGCTAGTACCGGTGACCGAAATCAGCGAAAAGGAATTCGACGACGTCATCTTGTACAACCTCAAGTTGGTGTTTCTTTGCTGCCGCGCGGTCCTGAAGCAAATGACGAAGCAAAAGAACGGCAGTATCGTCAGCATCTCCGGCACCGCGGGCCGGGAAGGCATGGCGATGCGCGGCTCGCTCTGCGCCGCCAAGTGGGGTGTGGTCGGCTTGACTCAAACCATCGCCAAGGAATATGGCCCTCATGGCATCCGCGCCAACATCATCTGCCCCGGCGGCATGGACGAGCCGGATCTGCGCGAGATGTACGCCCAGCGCGCCAAAAACTTAGGCATGACGGTCGAAGCGCATGAAGCGCAGATCCTCTCGCTCACGCCGCTGCGCAAATACGCCAAGCACGAAGAAGTCGCCAACGCCGCGCTGTTTCTCGCGTGCAGTGATTCGTCCCACACCACCGGCGAATCGCTCAACGTTTCGGGCGGAAGATTGATGAGTTGACACAAGAACGGGAGACGTCCCATCGTTGAATGGAATTCAACGGTTGGCGTAAAAGTTTTTCGTCTGGGCCAAAGCAAGGATAACGGAAAACTTATGAGCGATAAATTACTCGCCCGGACGCACACGGCAAAGAAACGACCGATGCGGCAGGGAGCCGCTGATCGGGTCGGCGATATCGGAACCGATGAGTAGACTCGGATTGGCCGAACCTGCGCCGTAGGAGTCGTAGCCGGGCAGCTCCAGCTCCTTACATTCCTGCCACCATCCGTGCTGGCAACAAATTACGCCAGGGCCGATCGCATCGGTGACCCGAGCCTTGGCGCGAATCGAGCCGCGCGGGCTTTCGATAATCATCCAGCTTTTGTTCGTTATGCCGTAGCGGCCGGCGGTTTCGGGATGAATATCGGCGCTTGGATGGGGCGACACTTTGCGCAAACTCGTCAAACCGCGCAGCTGACTATGAATGTAAGTGGTAAACTTTGCGTTGGTCAGCACCAACGGATATTCACGGGCGACATCGGGTCGGCTCACCGGACTGACCATCGGTTCGACGTATTCCGGCAGCGGCGCGAATCCATGCGCCGCGAACATATGCGAGTAGACCGCGACTTTTTTGTCCGGCGTGTTGAACCCGCGCGGCGCGCCGGATTTGTCCGGCGTGGCAAACTTCTCATAGCGCGGCGTGGAAGAAACGGTGATGCCGCCCGGCGCGCCCTTGAGTTGATTTAACGTCATGCCGGCGGGCGCCAGCTCATGTTCATAGGCCGCCTCGATATCGCCCTGCCAGAAATCGTCGCCCAACCCGAGTCGTTTCGCCAACTCAAAAACGATCCAGGTATCGGAACGCCGTTCGGCCAATGGCGCGACCACCGCCGGACGATATTGCACGTGCAGCCTTCCCTCGCGCCGATGTTTGAAGTCGTTCGATACCGTTGCCATTTCGAGAAAACTCGTGGCCGGCAAAACGTAATCGCAAAGCTCGGCGGTGGGTGTCATGAACAACTCCGCGGCGACGCCGAATTCCAACGCGCAAAAGGCTTCTCGCGCTCGCTGGGAGTCGCCGGTGGACATGATCGTGTTCGAACCGAAATTGAGCAGCGCCTTCACCGGATAGGGATCGCCTTGGAGCACCGCGGTAAAGATATCGTAGGCCGCGCAATTGCCGGGCTTGGCCGGCGGCCCGAGGGGTTTGCGCTCCCGGCCGATCCGTTGCTGGGC
>CAMLCX010000709.1 GCA_946478635.1 uncultured Pseudomonadota bacterium | reverse complement strand
CATGACACACGCGCCGGTTTGAGAATCAACGCGAAGTGCCAGGTGATCGACATGAGAGGCCGGGTTATTCCCGGCCTTTACTGCGCCGGCGAATCCGCCGGCGGCTTCAATCAGCATGGCATGGGCCGCTGCGCCACCCAGGGCTTCATCTGCGGCGTGGAGGCGGCGAAGCTGCCGCGGCATGAGTAGAATATTCCAATTTTTTTTCAACGTACGGGGCAACCCTATGTGGTTGCCCGTACGAAGGGCAGGCACATGGGCCAGCCCCTACAACTGAAAGACCAATGACTTGATCGTGACCGGCACGGTGCCGGAGGGTTCGAGGGTTTTTCCCAGATCAATGAAGTCGAAGTCGCGCAGCGTGACGCCATCCAAGCACAGCAGGGCGTTCTCGATAGCGAAGTCCTCTCGCAGAATCGTCCCGACCAAGCCCGCCAAGTCATGATCAAAGACGAGATGGATGGGCCGGCCATTTTTCACCGTGGCCGGCAAGCCATCGATCAGACCCCGGCAAAATGCCGCGATGCGGAGCGCCGTCGGCGGACCGTCCCAGGAGAACACCAGAGCGACTTCCGCTTGTCCTTCAACCAAATCGAAGGCGCGAAAATGTTTCTGGATCGCCGCGGCGACGTCGTCGCTGATAATCTCCCCGTTCAAATGCACATTGGGCCGCAGCACCTGAAGGTTCTTGCGCGGCAGTAAATTTTCGTCGCTACGGTGAATCGTATTGCCGCTCACTTGCACCGTGTGCTGCGCCGCGCCCATGACCGTGGCGCGGATGCATTCGCGCGCCGGCGCCAGCGGCCAGCGGAGCCCGTTGCCGGCAACCGAAGTCCGCAGCACTCGCCCCAGCGGTTCGCCCAAGTCGCCGAAGGATCTTGACTCCTTGCCGTAGACATATTCACCGACACCGCCGGAAAAAATCACCGCATCGTATTGTTTCGGGCCGCCCAGGGGCGCAGTCAGCCAGAGTTGTTCAAAGTCAGGGCCGGGCTTCTCGTCCTGAACGAGGCTCAAAACCGCCCGCGCCATATGGTTGGCTAATTGATCGAGATCGTCGCTCGTTACCCTGCTTCCAGGACGCCACTCGAAACCAGCCTGGCGCGCCAGCGCTTGGCCGCCGGGTTCCAGCACGGCGATCGCGCCGGCACCGTCGATGGTGAGCAGCCGTCCGCCGACGTGAAACGCCGCGGTGCTCGATACATAGCCGCGGTCGGCCACCGCCAGCTTGGTGGTTCCGCCGCCGATGTCGATGTTCAAAACCCGGCACTGCTGCTCCGCCGAGTGCGCGACGGCGCCCGAGCCGTGGGCGGCTAACAGCGCTTCGAAGTTGTGACCCGCGGTGGCGCAGACGAAGTTGCCGCGCTGTGACGCGAACAGGTCGGCGATGGCGCGCGCGTTGTCACGCCGGATCGCTTCGCCGGTGAGAATGATCGCCCCGGTGTCGACATCCCTCGGATGAAGCCCTGCTTCCCGGTAGGCGCCGTCGACAAGCTGGCCCAGGGCTCGATCGTCGATGCGGTCGCGCCCAGCGTCGTAGGGTGTCAAATGGATCGGCGATAAATAAAGTGTATTGCGCTCGGTCACGATGAAGCGGCTGGATAGCTCCCTGCCGAGCCGGCGCAGGATCAGTTGCGAAAAAATGATCTGCGAAGTCGCTGTGCCGACGTCGATGCCGACGCTCGTGAGCGTGATCGTGTCAAGCTGCCAGAGTGGATGTTCGGTCTCGTCATCGAGCCCGTGGGCGTCGTGATCGTGAGGCAGGTCGTGCATGGTGTGCTTTTTGGCGCTTTATTGGTTGTATCCGTTAAATATTCACCACGAAGGACACGAAGAGCACGAAGTTCGGAATGTCAACCATCCAAGTACTTCGTGTCCTTCGTGATCTTCGTGGTGAGATCCAAAAATTTCTTCCCAGCCGGAATATTGGCGGTCACGGGCAATCAATGCCCTACGCGACTTCTCCATGCTCGTCGAGAAAAAGCGCCTTGGCGCTTTCCGCGCCGGCTTCGCCGGAGCACCAGGGCACCATCTTTTTCATCTTGCAGGTGATGCCGCGCTTCCTAAGCTCCGCTTCGAAGATCTCATGGATCTCGGGGTCCTCGTCTTCGTACTCAACTTGATAGCCGCCTTTTTTGCCGCTGACCTCGCCCTGACGCAGCACGGTTGAGAGACTTGCTTCCCAGCGGTTGGCGGCGTGCTTGCGGGAGATGCCTTGGTTCATCACCAAATAGGTAGCCGGTGTGGAACCGACATTAAAATGTTGATGCAGCCAAAGTCCCGCGCCGGCGCCGGAGAGATAGAGACTGCCTTCCTGCCAGTCGCAGCGGATGCGCGGTTCGTTGCCGCGCTGGGTCAGCACGTAGCCTTCGCCTTCGGTGATGTAGAGGTGCGCGCCCGGGCCGTGACGATGGCCCTTCTTGTAATGGCCCGATTCGAAGCGCGAGACGTGAGACTCCATCATGCCGGCGCCCATCACCATGAACGCGTTGGTGCCGCCGCCGCCGCGGCTCTTCCATTCGTAGAGCGGCAGTTTTTTGATATCGGGAATGAAATTGGTTTCCCACACCCGGCCTTTGTAAAGTTTCGCCTCAGCGGTGA
>CAMLCX010000708.1 GCA_946478635.1 uncultured Pseudomonadota bacterium | reverse complement strand
AGCAGAAAGCGCAGCAAGCCCAACGACAGCAACAACAACAACAGGCCCAACGCCAACAGCAACAGGTAGCGCAGCAGCAGCAACAGGCTCAGCGGCAACAACAGCAAGCGGCACGCCAGCAGCAACAACAAGGACACCAAAAGCAAAACCAGAAACAATCGCAACGGCAGCAGCAGTGATAAAACGTTGCCCGGAGCTTTTGAACGGTATCGAAGAGTAGCAGAGTGATCGAGGATATTCGTCGATCACCATTTTTGTCGCCGGCTTTGGGGTATGTCCTTCTGAGGCGGAGCCGAGGAATCGGCTTTTTTGATTTTCGCGCGAACTCTAGCAGCAGATCCTTGGCCGTTAAACCAATTGCACGGCAACACTGGAGATTGAGATGGCATACAAAAGCGTAGGCAAGGCAATACCTCGACTCGAGGGCGCAGATAAGGTTAGCGGCAAGATGCGCTACGCGGCGGATATCGATTGTCCGACCGCGCTGGCGGCGAAGATTCTGCGGACTTCCCTGCCCCATGCGCGGATTATCGGCATCGACACCAGCAAAGCGGCAAGGTTACCGGGGGTTCGCGCTATTATTACGGGCGCGGATGTTGCCGGCGTCATGGTCGGCTTGAGAATGAAAGACATGCCGCTCTTGGCTCAAGAGCGTGTCCGCTATTCCGGCGAACCGGTCGCCGCCGTTGCGGCGGACAGCGACGAAATCGCGGAGGAAGCGCTTAGCCTGATCGACGTCCAGTACCAGGAACTCCCGTTCGTCACCGATCCGCTGGAAGCGATTGGTCCGGGCGCGCCGGTGCTGCACGAAAATCCAACCGCCTACAAGAATGCGCCCGAGCGGGAGATCGAGCTGCCCAACGTACAGTCCTACGGCAAGTGGACCAACGGCGACGTCGAAGCGGGTTTCAAAAACGCCGCGCGGATATTCGAGCATACCTTTCGCACACCGCTGGGATTTCACGGCTACATCGAGCCGCACGCCTGCACCGTCCAGATTCAGGACGACGGCCGAGTGGAGATCTGGGCGTCGAATAAGGCCCCTTTCACGCTGCGCGCCCGTTTTGCCCGCGACCTCGGTCTCGACGAGGCGAAAGTCAAGGTGCACATCCTGCCGGTCGGCGGAGATTTCGGCGGCAAGACTTCCGTGGTCGAAGCGCCGGTCTGCTATTTTCTCGCGCAGAAAACCGGCAAGCCGGTGCGCATGGTTCTCGAATATACCGAGGAACTGACCGCAATCTCCCATCGCCATCCGGCGGTGATCACGCTCCGCACCGGCGTTGACGAAGGCGGCAAGCTTTGCGCCATGCAGGTGCGCGCGGTTTTCAGCGGCGGGGGTTACGCGGCGCTAAAAGCCAATGCGGAAGTGACGGTTCAGGGACCGCGCCGGGCGGCCAGTTATTACCGCATTCCGGCGATACAGGTCGAAACCCTTTGCGTCTATACCAATCAGGTTCCCTGCACGCAGACGAGGACGCCGGGCAGCCCGCAGACCACCTTTGCGGTCGAATCGCACATCGATATTATCGCCCGCGAGCTGGGTATGGATCCGGTCGCGTTCCGGATGAAAAATTTGCTCGACGACGGCGAAGCCACGCCGTTCGGACAAAAACTGAAAGGCATCGTCGTCAAGGAGACGCTCAGAAAAGCTCTCGATACCGCTGGTTGGAAAAAGCCCAAAGGAAAGAACACCGGCCGCGGCGTTGCCGTCTACGAGCGCCCCTCGGGCGCGGGTAAATCCGGCGCCGCGATCACCATTGAAACCGACGGCCGCGTAAACGTGCACCTGGGCGTGCCCGACGTCGGTCCTGGCATTCATACCGTCGTCCAGCAGATCGCCAGCGAGGTGCTCGATATTGCGATTCAGCGCGTGAGCATTCGCGTGGCAGACACCGACAACTCCCCCTTTGACTCGGGGACAGGCGGCAGCAAATCGACCAACAGCGTCGGAACGGCGGCCTATCAAGCGGTCTCCGAGGTCAAACAAAAAATCATCGCGCTCGCCGCAGCGCGCTTGGGCTGCAAGCCCGAGGACCTACAAACCGTGAACGGCCGCTACACCGCTCCGGGAAAGAAATCCATGCCCTTCGCCGAACTGATGCGGCTCGCCGTCGAGCAGAACCAAGGCGCGATCACCCACCTCAGCATCTATGAGCCATCGCGCGCGCCGATCACCTCGTTTGCAGCCCAGGTTGCCGAAGTGGAAGTCGATCCGGGAACCGGACAAGTCACAGTCAAGAAACTGACGACGGTCCACGACTCCGGCACGGTCTTGAACCATTTGAGTTATCAGGGGCAGATCGACGGCGGCGTCGTCACCGGTCTGGGCTTTGCGTTGATGGAAGACAGTTCACTGGTGGACGGTAAAATGCCAACGGTCAACCTCGGCGAATTTAAAATGGCGACCATCGCTGATGTCCCCAAGCTCACCACCGTATTGATGCAGGATGCCACCGGCCCCACGCCTTATCAGGGCAAAGCCATCGCCGAAATTCCCAACGTCCCGACGGCGGCGGCCATCGCCAATGCTATTCAAGACGCCGTTGGAGTGCGTTTGTTCGACCTGCCCTTGACCTCGGAGAAAATCTACACGGCGTTGAATGGTCGATA
>CAMLCX010000707.1 GCA_946478635.1 uncultured Pseudomonadota bacterium | reverse complement strand
TTCGTAATCAGTAGGTCGCCGGTTCGACTCCGGCGGGTGGCTCCAGTTTTTTCAAAGACTGGCACCGCCGCTTTGAAAAAGCCCGGGCCCGCCGATTTTCCACCGCCAGGTTGAACTACATGAGTGGTCCTTTTCAATCGAGGAAGTGCGTCCAAAGTTCAGTGCTCACAACGCGCGGTCGCGTTACCACTCTTTGGAAAATCTACCACCCTGTTACGAGATTTGCTTCAGGATTGGGTGCCTTCGAGCATCTTTTGCCGGTCGTCGCGAAAGCCTCACCGCATCGTCGGCAAAAACCCAGCGCGATACCCAGTGGTCGCGCGCCGCCGGGTCCAGATTCCTCAATGCCTGCCAAAAAAGTTGCCAGTCGATTTCCGCGATTTTCATATGCGCCCCTTTATGGTGAAACTATCGTCCGCAGATTGCGCCGCTTGCCTGTTGCGCTGGCGCAGATAACGCACGCGGGTTTGAAACCAGGTGTCCCCCGGCCATTGCCAGATCTGATTCGGGAGTCGATCGCCGTCGTAGGGAGCGTTGTTCACCCGGCTTTGACTAAAAACTGAAATCCATAAATTCATATGGTCCTCCTCGGTAAGTTTTGCGTTTTGCTCAGTTATCCCGCCAACTGCATCGGCGCCTGGTTCGCGAAATGCCGGCCCGCCTTGGCGCTTCTTTCCGTCCAGCGGAGCAACCCCCGGCGCACGTATTCGGGATTCAATCCCACCGCATTACAAACGCTGTCGAAGGAAAAGACCCAATCGCCGTCAATTTCAGCGACCCAAGCCGCTGCTTCATCGAAGATCTGTTTCCTTTTGGCGCCGCTCGCGCCGAAGTTTTCCAGATAGCAGTGAATGCCATCCTCCAAGATCGCGAGCATCAACTGCTTCTCCGGCTCGAGCAGAGTGTTTCTCCGCAGGTTTTCAAAGTATTGGGTCGAAAGCACCGTGTCCGGTTGAAACAACGACGCCACTCGCTCATCCGGAGCGAGATTCGACGGTTCGTTTACACGCACGCGGCTAGGCCCTTCCGGTTCCATGTTCCTTCTCCCCATTGGCGCCGGAATCGATGTGATGATCGAGCTTGCGCGCAATCTCTGCTGTGTTGGCCGTGCCGAGCAATCGCTCGACTGCCCGGCCGCCCTTGAAAAGTATCAGCGTCGGTATGGCCTGAACTGAAAAACGCTCCGCGCTGATCGGACTGGTATCGACATTGAGCTTGACCACCCGCGCGCGGCTCGCCCAAGTAGCCGCCACTGCTTCGAGGGCTGGCGCAAGCGCGCGGCATGGGCCGCACCACAGCGCCCAGAAATCCACCAGCACAGGCCGGTCGGATCGTAAGACCACCTGCACAAAATCGTCATCGGCAATTTCTCGAATGAGCTCGCTCATATTTTGCTCCCTCGTTTTATTTCCTGGACAGTGACGCTCGTCATACAACCTGCGCCCTCGATTTCGGCACCGCTTCGACACATATCGATCAAGAGCGTCTTGCCGGCTCCATCGATAAAGGTTACATGCTTGAGCAGCACGACGACCCGGCGGTTGGCTGCAACCTTCCGCCAACATTCTTCCATCTCCTCGACCCAGGGTCCGGCGAGTTTTCCCTCTAGCTCAAACACCGTGCGATCGCCGCAGTCGAGGATCGTGATTTTCAACATCGCCGGGCCGTTTAGATGAAGTCGTCGTCGGTGACGGCGACAAATATGCCTTCGGGCCTTTGCCGGCCGTCTACAAACGCGCGATCCACGGCAATCCGTTGAATGCCGAAACGGTCGAACCAGGATACTGCGATGAGATTTCCTTCGCCGTCGTAAAGCTCGAGATAATCCGCCGCTCGCCGGGTCGAGGGATCGTCGTACAGGACGGCGGTGCCGAGCCTTACACCCGCAGCGATTACAGGAGACTGTTGGAGCACGCTCAACCGCTGTCGAGGTAAATCCAATGATGCTGAAAGCGGCTGGTTCTCCCGATCATTTTCCGCGGCGTAACCGCCTGCCGCGGCAATGAGAATAAATAAACCCGCTATCAACGCCACTGTATCGAGCTTATGCAAGCCAAACTTTTTCGTGAGTGACATGCTATTTTTCTCCCCGCACATTTGCTGGCGTCGATGACGCCCCTGGTCAGGCGGCGCGCCTGCCCGGCGTAGCGTTTAATAATTTCCACCCCACGCGCACGGCTCGAAAGCCATACTCCACGCCGCTCGAAACCAGTGCTGCTTCGAAGCCTTGAGCCTGCAACCGTGCCAGCAACTCTTGCGCGAAGAGCAGTAACCCGGCCAACAGCGGAACCTCGATTTTCATAAATCCAACACCCTTTCAATTTTTTTCCAGCTGCACATAAGCATGGCAACACGTGTGCCAACCGTGCACGACCCAGGCACCAAAGGTAAGCAACGAGAATCACAGGGGAGCGCGACGAGTCGAGGCGGTTACCAATAGCCTGTGCCGAAACGGATGTGACGATCCGTCGGCACGCGCCGAAATCCAAACCGGTGTCGAAATGTTTACTGGATTGAAATACCGCGGCGGACCGCGGCAGAACACGCCGGAGCAGACTCCAGACTAGCTAGTGTAGTGACTCTTAAATGAAGGTGCTTATGGTTCGCCAGAACAAAGG
>CAMLCX010000706.1 GCA_946478635.1 uncultured Pseudomonadota bacterium | reverse complement strand
ATCGAGCGGATGATGAAACTGTTGGGGAATTAGACGAGGCGTTCAAATCGTTCAACCGCTTCGCTCCGTTCAAGTCGTTTAAGCCTTTTGACAAGATTTAGATCCAAGCCTCCCGGCTGCATTGTCCTTGCGCGCTGCGACGGTATGAGCGGTTTGCCCTATCGGGTTATCTCCCACGGTGGACTAGCCAATTCTGACTCTCCGGCAAACTCGAACTCTCAAGCTTTTAAACGCAAACTCATTGTTGCGCCATCTTCTTGACGATCTCGCGCGTTGGGCCGGTGGCGGCGCGGAACACGGCGGCGTTGACTCGCTCCGCTTCTTCGCCGACGAAGGTGAGCGGCTGGAATTGCAGCATGCGTTCCGCCTCGGCTTTGAACTCCGGGTCGGCGAAAGTATCGGCCGCGGCTTTTCTGATCACCTGCAGCAACTCGCCGGGTGTTTTCGGCGGCACCGTGATGAAGCGCAGCATGGTGCGCGACCCGCCGGAAATTTTGTAGGCGTCCGCCAGCGGTCCGGAGGGATCGCTTCCCTTGGCTTTCCGAAAGAACTCGGGAAAAGAAGGCAGCTCGGATCTGGAATCGCGAACCGTGCCTCCCTCGGGTCCGAGCAACCCTTCCTGATAGAGCGGAACGACCGTGCCTTCGCGAACCATCAATGCGCCGCCGGTATTGTAGCCGGTCAAACTTTCAGAAGTGACGTTGATCTCGCCGCGCTGTACGGCGACGCGCAGCTCGGCAACGCCCGCATACCCCGTGACGTATCGATAAGGAACGCCCAACAGGTCGAAGGCGAGACGAAGGGCCAGGTCTTTGTTGTTCTCGCGGGTGAAACCGCCGACGATGATCGGCTTGGCGGGCTTCAATAAATCCGCCGGGCTCTTTACCTCGGTGTCGGTGCGAACATAGACAATGGAGGTCTCGGCGGCCCCGGCAATGATCGGCATTTTGTTGAGATCATAGCGCACGCCGGCGCCACCGAGGATCTGCGGTAAATACATGCCCGAGAAAACGCCGATCGTCAGCCCATCGGGCTTGGCGATTTCATAAACATAGTTGGCTCCGATAATGCCGCCGGCGCCGGCCATGTTTTGCACCACGACCGGCGGGTTGCCGGCCACATGCTTGGGAAAATAGCGGGCAATCAATCTGCCGAAGACATCCGTCGGTCCGCCCGCCGAGAAGTTTACGAGAAAGCGAATGGTCTTGCCCTTGTAGTAAGGTTCCTGCGCGTAGCCGATCGAAACACCGGCTTGAAGCATAAAGACAAGGACCAAACTGGCCGGGGAAAATCGCTTGTTCATACCCTTGCTCCTGTGTGTCGCACGCCGGAAAGAGCCTCGGACGGGCGGATAGTATCTCTCGGGGAGTTGGGGGGTCAAGGATGACCTCCACTGAGGGTTCAATACGTTCAAGCCGGTCAAATCGTATCGTTCAAGGCGTTCGAGATGATAAGGCGCGGATCGTTCTACTAACTTCAAAAGCACGTTCCAATCGTTCCAAAGCGTGCCTCGAGTCCCAACCGATTTGAATCCCGGATCAGTCACTCGATATGCCAAACGAATAGAACGCACTCGTAATTCTTGAGCCGCGATTGTCCTGTAGGATTATCTCTAACAGTGATTCTCTGACTTCCCTCTCCATGGCAACGGTCGAGGCTCAATGGAAGTTCTAAAATTTTCTTCAGCAATTGAACGTCGCTGATTTTGCGAGCAAGACCAAGGACGTACGCATCGCTGGCAAATAACCCCGGAAAACCGGCAACCGTCGCCGGTCGAGAGTCTTGGGTGGCACGGTGCTTGCGCGTTACAGCTATCGGCAGATGTGATTCGGGGAAGGAGATCCTGACAATGAGATATATCGGGTCAGTGGCGTTCTTCGCTATTTTTTCGGCGCTCGCCGGCTGCACAGCGCAGCCCGACCGCATCCTTTACCAACGTCACGCGGGTCACAATTATTGCCACACCAAGGTCGAGACCTACGGCGATCCTTACAGGCCCACCGAGCGTGAGGTTGTCGATTACTACGGGCCCTGCGACGCGTTCGATTAACGCCTTCACCATTGGGGTGCGCGTGCAAGTGGTACTGCTATGAACAAGGAGTGTTCATGAACACTGGCAAATTCGGAAATCTGACCGCAATCCTCACTAGGCCCTTCAAAACTTGAACGGCTCGGAAGCTGACCTCTCTTTTCACAATATTAAAAGTACTGCCCGGCCCGGTGATTTCAGGCGCGCCGCGCGCGTTTGAGCTCGGCAATCCTGCACCGAGTTTCTTTGCTTGCGTTCCCAAGATTTTGCGCATAGTGAAGTTACAGAACATTCTTTCCTGCAGGTATCCGGCTTAATCAGCGAGGGCGAGAGCCATGCACAAGGTCAAATTTCGCTTGACGCTAACATTTATGGTTGCCCTGGTTTGCCTCGCGCAGCGCGCGCCGGCGCAGGAGAACTTTTACTCGGGGAAAACCATCCGAGTCGTCGTCGGCTACGCTCCGGCCACCACCACGGATCAGTGGGCGCGCATCTTCGCGCGTCACGCCCCCAAATATATTCCGGGCAATCCCACGCTGCTGGTGCAGAACGTGGCGGGCGCGAGCTCGATGATCGCCGCCAATCAGCT
>CAMLCX010000705.1 GCA_946478635.1 uncultured Pseudomonadota bacterium | reverse complement strand
ACCGCGCTCACCACGCATTACGGCTTTACCAAACAGGATGCCATATATTTTTCCATCCACGAAGAAGCGGACATGGATACGCACAAGCTCGGCGAAGGAGGCGAGGAGGCGATGGGCCACGGCGCGTTCAACCGGACCGTGCTGACCCGTGCACTTGAGGAAAGCGTCGAGTTCCGCACCGGCTATTCAATGGAATATTGCGCGCTGACAATGGTCGATTTGCACGCTCAGATGAAACAAGCCGCGTTGGACAATCCCTACAATCCGTAAATTGGAATTTAATTAACGCCGGCGCTCGCGTGTCGATATGCTCGGCGCTAGTATAACGAGTGATGACTGACAGCGAACTTGATTCCCTGCGTTCGATCCTCGCCGAGTTGGCGCCGCAAGGGCGCGCTGCCCTCCTGCCGGCCCTGCACGCCGCGCAGCAATCCCACGGCTGGATTTCCGAAGGGGTCGCGACGGAAGTGGCGCGCGTCCTGGGCGTGCCGCTCGCCGACGTGTACGGCGTCATCGATTTTTATGAAATGCTCTCGCGACAGCCCATCGGCCGCACCGTGGCGCGGGTGTGCAGCGCGCCCGTCTGCGCCCTCGCTGGGGCCGACGGAGTGGCTGACTCGCTGTGCCGCCATTTGCAGATCCAAGCGGGCGAAGTCAGCTCGGACGGCGAGTTTACCGTTGAGCAGGCTCCATGCCTCGGCTTGTGCGATCACGCGCCGGCGCTCCTTGTGGGCAAAGCCGCTCTGGGACGCGCTGATCCGCGGCAAGCAGCCGCGATCTGCGCGCGCGGCGGCGAGCGACCGGTCAGCTTCGTCGGCGGCGACATCCGCAGCTTGACCGCCAATTGCGGTCACGGTCATCCGACTTCCTTTGCCGACTACAGCAGCCGCGGCGGTTATGCCGGGCTGAAAAAAGCCTTGACGATGACGCCGCAGGATGTGCTCGCCGAGGTGAAGGCTGCCGGATTGGTCGGCCGCGGCGGCGCGGCATTTCCCACCGGCATCAAGTGGGAGGGAGCGGCAAAAGCGGACGGTCAACCCAAGTACATCGTCTGCAATGCAGACGAGTCCGAACCCGGGACGTTCAAAGACCGCATCCTCATGGAAGAAGACCCGCACCGCACGCTGGAAGGAATGATCATCGCAGCCCATGCCGTGGGCGCGCGTTTCGGGTACATCTACGTTCGCGGAGAGTATCCTTACGCGTTCGAGGTGATGGGCAATGCGCTGGAAGAGGCGCGGCAGGCCGGCGCTATCGGCAAAAATGTCTTCGGCTCCGGATTGGACTTCGATATCGAGATGCGCCTGGGCGCCGGCGCCTATATCTGCGGCGAAGAGACCGCGCTGTTGGAATCCATCGAAGGCAAACGGGGCTTGCCGCGCATCAAGCCTCCCTTTCCCACCACTCAGGGCTTGTTCGGCAAGCCCACCGTGATCAACAACGTGGAGACGTTTTGCAACGTTCCGCTGATTCTCGATCGGGGCGCAGCGGAGTATCGAAAGATCGGCACCGAACGCTCGCCCGGCCCCAAGCTGTTTTGCGTTTCGGGCCAGATCCAGAGGCCGGGGCTTTACGAGGTGCCGTTCGGCGTAACCTTGCGTCATTTGCTTTTCGATCTCGCGGGCGGCCTTAAGCCGGGACGCAAGCTTCAAGCGGTGCTCATGGGCGGCGCGGCGGGCGCCTTCGCCACCGAGAAAGACCTGGACGTGATTCTATCCTTCGAGAACCTGAGCGGCGCGGGCTTGCCGCTTGGCTCCGGCGCGGTCATGGTCTTCGACGACAGCGCGGACCTGCGCGACGTGCTGAAGCGGCTGGGCCACTTCTTTGCCGACGAAAGCTGCGGCAAATGCTATCCCTGCCAGCTTGGCGCGCGGCGACAATTTGAAATTCTCGACCGCGCCGCGGCCGGTAGTCCCGTTGCCGGAGACCGCGAGCGCCTATCGGACGTGGGCGTTACGATGATCGACGCGTCTCTATGCGGCCTCGGCCAGACGGCCGCCACGGCCGTCCTGAGCGCGATAAAATTATGGCCGAGAATGTTTGATGAGAAGAAATAAGATTCACCACGAAGGTACGAAGGACACGAAGGTTTTGGATAGCTCCAACTCCGAACTTCGTGACCTTCGTGTCCTTCGTGGTGCAAATATTCCGTTCATTTAACCGCGGATTGCTTATGGCTGATATCACACTCACCATAGACGGCACTTCCGTCACCGTGCCGGCGGGAACAACGATTCTCAAAGCCGCCGAGAAGCTCGGACGGCAGGTTCCTACGATTTGCTATCACGACTACTGCACGGCCAACGGTCTCTGCCGCATCTGCGTGGTCGAAGTCGACGGAGTGAAGCCGCTTCTCCCGGCGTGTCTCAGCCGGGTGAGCGAAGGCATGAAAGTTTCCACCTCGAGCGGGCGGGCCGAGCGCAGCCGCCGCACGATCCTGGAGATGCTTGTCTCGGCCGTCGATCTCTCTCAGGCGCCGGAGATTCAAAAGTTCATCGACGATTATCGCGCCGACCCGGCGCGTTTTCCCGGCGCCGAGCGGCGCGAGTATCCGGTGCTCGACGACAACCCGATGTATATCCGCGACTACTCCAAATGCATTCTGTGCTGGCGCTGCGTTCAGGTATGCGCCGACGACGC
>CAMLCX010000704.1 GCA_946478635.1 uncultured Pseudomonadota bacterium | reverse complement strand
CCTATTGCCCCAGCAGCTTTTTCATGCGCGCGAGAATGTCCGGGGGCTGGCTCATCACTTCTTTAACGATCTTTTCCAATTCCTCGCCCGGCACCGGATCGAGATCGAACTTGCGTTTGTCGAGCTCCGCGAGAAATTCCTTGTCTTCCATTGTCATCTTGAAGGCATCGCGCAGGATTTTGACGCGATCAGCGGGAACACCCGGCGTGGCGAGCATGGGCCTTCCCAGCGCGCCGGAGGCCAGCATCACGGTCGCCAAGCGGCGCGACGCTTCTGGCGTTTTGTATCTATCCATCAGTTCCCAGAGGGTTTCCGTCTCCGGCAGCTTGCTGTCGCGCTTCTTGCCCGTTTGCACGATGTTGCGGACGAAGCCTTTCTTGCGCCAGGTGTGATAAGGCTCGCGCGATAGAAACGCCTCGATGGTAAAGGCGCGGCAGTGGATCTCGCCTCGCTCGACGGCAAGATCGATTTCCGGCCCGCCCGGGTAGCCCTGCACCAGATTGAATTTCGTGCCGATCACTTCTTCGAAAAGCTTCGGCAGATAGTAAGCGGAATCCGAAGTCCCCTGGGCACCGCAGCGCGGCGGCTCCTTGGCATTGCGCACGTCCTCCATGGTCTTGTACGGGGTGTCGGCGCGCATATACATCTGCGACTCGCCTTGCACCGGCGAACCGATCCAGACGAACTTCGCCCAGTCGTATTGTGCTTCTTTTCGCCCGACCAACTGATTGAAATACAGAGTCGGCACGATGGAGCCGATCAAGCTCAAGCCGTCCGGCTTGGTCGTCTTGTAAACATAGTTCGCCGCGATCATATGCCCGGCGCCCGGCATGTTCTGCACAACCACAGACGGGTTTCCGGGAATGTGCTTGCTCATATGCATGGCGAGAATCCGTCCCCACTGATCGTAGAGCGCTCCCGGCGTCGTGCCGATGTAGACGGTAATCGTTTTGCCTTTGTAGAAATCGGCTTGTGCCGAAGCATTGGCCGACCAGCCGAAAATTCCGATAAACAGCAGGATGAAAAATATTTTGCCGACAGATCTCATGGGTATCTCCTTCGTAAGTTGAATACTTCGTATAGCATGGAGTCAGAAGCAGTCAAAGAGCAATGGCACGACTTGAGTGCGGCAACGACCAATGGTCCTCCTGATGATGAGCGACCGGTAGCAAGCTACATGGCGTTTGCCGTTCATGGTTCCCTTCGGCTTGGCTCAGGGAAGGTTGCCCTCGCCACGAACGTCTTGTGTCTTGACCGTTCACCTTGAGCTGGTCGAAGGGTTCTTCAAATTTACACGCCAATCCACTGTTACAGGTCACCAGTTCCAGCTTCGCCTACCGAATCTGCTTCAAGAACGCACCCACGTCGCGAATCCATTCTTGCGGGCGCGCCTCTACGATAAGCCTATGGGGAACCCCGGCATAGGAAATGAATCTTGCCTTGGTTCCCATGGCGCTAGCGATGCGCCGCCCCTCAGCCACCGTTGCCTGGGAATCATTTTCGCCATGCAATATCAGCGCGGGATGGTTGACCGCCCGGGCGTAATCGGCGGGATTGTGAGAAAACATGTTGAAGCCATTCTGCACGCTTCCCCAAAAGAGCAGCAACTCGGCAAAGAGCGAACCGGGGAGCCCCATGGCGCGAAAGCGATTCTTTCCGGTGTTGAGGAGACTGTCGAAGGTCGCTTCTACGATGATGGCATCGGCCTTGACGCCGTTCGCGGCGATGGCGCGCAGCACCGCCGCCCCACCCATGGAAATGCCGTAAAGAACGACTTTGCGGTCCGGCCACATCCGCCGGAGATACTCGACCGCGGCGGCGACGTCATCCGCCTCCTTCACGCCTAGCGTCGTGCCTGAACCGGACGAACCGCCCGAACCGTAAAAGTCCACGAGCAGCGTCCCGTACCCAAGCCGATGGAGTTCACGCGCCACCGATAGCAAGATCGATTTACTTGCCGCATAGCCGTGAAACAGCGCAACAATCGATGCATCGTTTTTGCCTGGAATGAACCACGCTTCGAGCGTCGCCCCATGGGCATTGTCAAAGCGGTGTGTCTCGAACGTTAGACCTAAATCGCCGGGTGTCCGCTTGTTTCTCGGCCGCGGTATGTTCACGCCCGAGAGAATCACGGCGAACCTGTCGAGCAGGCTGAGTTGTTCCGGCCGCCCCGTACGCTCGCCGTTTTCGCTGAAGTTCGTCATGGCGCGCGCCTGCATGAATGCCAGAACGTTGACACTTACGACCGCGCTGATCAGGGCCGCCACCGACAGCCTGACGACAAGCTTCATGGAATTAGTGGCGGGGTTTCCAGACTCACGGGAAATGGTAACTGAACTTCAACCTTTATCTCTTCGCCGTCAAAGGCTAATTTTCCAGCGCTTCGGCGGTTACCATGTTGGCATCGCGGAAAAGCACCCAGCGGCCGTCCGGCTCTTTGCGAAAAAGCGTCAACGTGTAGCCCGAGCGGCGCATCGGCGCGCCTCCCTGCAATGGCGTCATAGTGACTCGAAGATGGGTGCAACTGTAGGCAAAGTTTCCGGCGACCTGAATTTCCTGAATGGTTGCGCTGGGTTCGATGCGAATGTGCTGCAACCCCATTTTGAACGCTGTCGCGAAGGCCTCCCTACCCCGCATCGGCGGCGATCCGG
>CAMLCX010000703.1 GCA_946478635.1 uncultured Pseudomonadota bacterium | reverse complement strand
GATCGGCGAATTTCGAAATCATCCGCTCGGCCCAGGCTTCGTCGAACTGGACGCCGTCGATCACGGTCAAGACATCGATGCGTATGGGTTCCACCCCAATTTGGAAGATGAGGCCGGGTGTCGAAAGGTCTTTCTCCGTTAGATCATGCAACGGCGCGCCGAAGGCGCGCAGGGCTTCGATGACTCGTGTCGCGTTCTCAGAGGAAGGACGCACCCAAACGTCGAGGTCTTGGGTTGCGCGGACATGGCCGTGGGCGGCCAAGGCATGAGCGCCGACCAGGAGAAATTCAACTTGTCGGCCGTTGAATTCTGCTAATAGATCTCTGAAGTCTTGGTTCATGGGCTTGGTTCGGTTGCCAAGCGAGGCAGAGCAGGGTCAATTCCCAAACCGCGTTCATCCGCTCTTCGGGCGTAGCGTTATCCCAATATTGCTGGTCGGGAATGGGGTCTCCGGGTCGGACAATGGAGCTAGTGATCTTCTTGCCGGCTCGACTCATACACTCACTTTATAGCACATTCCGGAGAACACTTCCGCTGATCGTTTTTGCTCCCGCTTCCTTCCGGCCAACCGATCACACTGGCAATGGTCATCGAATCACTTTATCCGCTCTTTCCAGCACCTTCTGCGGAATCGTCAGACCGATCTGCTTAGCGGTTTGGAGATTGACGATAAACTCAAACTTCGTCGGCTGCTCCACAGGCAGGTCGGCGGGCTTGGCGCCTTTGAGAATCTTATCGACGTAGTCAGCGGCGCGCCGCCATAAGTCCGCATGGCTCGGCGCGTAGCTCATCAAGCCGCCGGCCTCAACAAACTCACTGGTTGAGTACATTGCCGGCAACCGGTTCTTTGCGGCGAAGTCCAACACTTGGCGTTGCTGCGTACTGATAAGTGAATGTGGGGTCGTAAGGAGCGCCTGGGCGCCGTCCCTTTTCGCTCGCGCAAACGCGCTCTCAAAATCGTCAAGGCTTTGCACCTCAAGCGATAGAAGTTTGAGTCCTAACGCCTTGGCCGCAGCCTCCATTTCTTTGAGAGACAAGTTACCCGTCGGCCCACCCGGGAACCAGAGGAAGGCCACCCTGGCAACCTTGGGGAAGGCTTCCTTGAGCAGTTCCAACCGTTTGCCATCGAGATCCGGCGCCATGAGGCTAAGTCCGGTGATATTCCCGCCCGGACGCGCCAGGCTGGAGACGAGCCCAAGTCCTACTGGATCGCTCGCAACAGCGAATACGATGGGAATTGTCGCGCTCGCCTTCTTGGCAGCGAAAACAGCCCGAGGGGCGGAGGCGACGATGACGTCAACTTTGAGACCGACCAGGTCGGCTGCAAGGTCAGGCAGCCGCTCGAGTTTCCCTTGTGCATATCGGTACTCAATGACAATACTTTTTCCTTCGACATAGCCAAGCTCGCGCAGCCGTCGGCGAAAAGCCTCGACCCGGGTCGATTGGACGGACGCGGGGGTATTGATCAGAATTCCTATCCGGGGAATTCTCGCCGGCTGCTGCGCCTGAGCCACAGCCCCACACAGCGCGAGCACGAAAGCGATTAGCCGCAGCCATTTTGGATTTTGGATTTTGGAATTTGGATTATCGGATTGAAGCCAGCGAATTGCAGTCCGGAATATCTTTGTCATGTCCTAGTCCCCAATCCAAAATCAAAAATCGAAAATCCAAAATGGTTTCACTGGATGACCTTATCCGCTCTTGCCAGCACACTCGGCGGGATCGTCAGGCCGATCTGCTTGGCCGCTTTCAGATTGATAACGAACTCGAACTTCGTTGGCTGCTCCACCGGTAAGTCCGCCGGCTTCGCGCCTTTTAGAATCTTGTCCACATAGGTAGCGGCGCGCCGGTCCAAGTCGTTGAGGTTCACGCCGTAGCTCATAAGCCCTCCGGCTTCCACATTTGCGCGCCCGTTGTATATCACCGGGAGCCGGCTCTTTACCGCGAGGTCAGCAATCTCTGTTCGGCGACTACTGGCGACGGCGGGCGCCACCATCATAAGCACTACCTCAGCCCGCCCCTTGCTTGCGGCTCGGAATGCCGTCTCTATATCCTTGGGATATCTGTCATCTCGTACTTCCAGGTATTGAAGCTTCACTTTCAACGCCGCTGCGGCGAGATCAACCTCTCTTAACGACTGCGCGTTGTCCGGGCTGGTCGAACTCCCGAAGACGGCCACGCGGGAGAGCTTAGGAAGGATCTCTTTCAAAAGCTCCAGTCGTTTTCCGCTTAGCTCCGGGGCAAGGCTTGACAATCCAGTGATGTTTCCACCAGGCCGCGCAAGGCTGGCAACGAACCCGCTGCCAACAGGATCGCCAACCTGCATCATCACAATGGGAATCGTGACAGTTGCTTCCTTGGCGGCACGGGCTGCTGGCGGACCAACTGTGATAATGATGTCTACCTTGAGGCGCACTAGCTCGGCCGCGAGCGCGGGGAGGCGATCGAGTTTTCCCTCATGATGTCGCCGCTCAAGGACAATGTTTTTGCCCTCGACGTATCCGAGCTCACGCAGTCCCTGCCGGAATGCCTCGATGCGGGCCGCGCTAACGGAAGGGGAGGTACCGCCTAGGTATCCTATCCGGGGGATTTTCGTTGGCTGCTGCGCCTCGGCGGATGAGCAAAGCGCATAAAGCATGGCGCAAAGGGCAA
>CAMLCX010000702.1 GCA_946478635.1 uncultured Pseudomonadota bacterium | reverse complement strand
AACGGCTCGAGAAAGCCGCTTCGCGGGTGGAAATTGAACAGGAGGAAGACGGTCGCTGGATCGCAGAAGTCGTTGATCCTCCCTGGGGCTCTCGCGTATGGAATCACATCGGAAGAGGCCCAGGCAAAGGTTCAAGCGCGTGCCCTTCGTGTCGGTCTCCGGTTTTTTGTTACGGCTGCGTCGTGATCAAAGCGCGGCCGGCGCGGGCATGATCTCGCCGCACTTTTTGCACGTGCGGAATTTCTGACTGTCGAAAAAATTCTTGTACGCCTTCGAGACCGGATCCTCGGCATAGTCGCGCACGACGAAGCTCTCCTCGTGCAATAGCGTATCGCATTTCTCGCAATACCAGTGAAAGCGGTCGATTTCGCCGTCGCGCCGCTTGCGCTCTGAGATGAGCGCGAATGCGTCCGGCGGAAAACGCGGCGAATGCGGTGTGCCGGCGGGCGTGTAAATCATCGAGCCTTCGGCGATCACGGTGACTTCTTCCTTTCCCTCGGGCGTGCGGTAGTGCAGGCGCATCTCGCCCTTGATCATGTGCATGGTTTCATCGCTCGGGTTGATGTGGAACTCGCTGCGATATTCGCGCCCGCGGGCGAGAAACATTAGAGTATCGGGATGCTGCCAGAGCACGGTCACACGCTGGCCCGATTCCGCAAGCTTTCGCCCTCGTTCCAACAGGTCGACGATAGGCATAGAGAACATGGGCTAGCTCCTTTCGGGTTGGAATAATGGAATACTGGAGTATTGGAGTGACGGGTATTCTACGCATTTCGGCAGCACTTCACCACTTCGTTACTCCATCTCTTTTTCGTTCGCCAGTCCTGCCGCTAAGATTCGTGTTAAGCGCGAATAGCAAGACCAGGAATCGCGACGCAGTCTTTCCAATTGTCGCGCAGCCGCGTAAGATGAACAGGATAGCTTCCTCGTGCACGAAACATGCAGCGTCTTTGGCAACTTCGAACTCTCCGCTCTCTCCGACACCGAAACTTTCGTTTGCTATTGGAAGGCGCGCTGATCTCCAGCGCCGGCGACTTTATGCAAAATGTCGCCCAGAGTTGGCTGGTGTGGCATGTCTCGCAGTCGCCGGTCGCCATCGGCGTCATCGCGTTTTTTGATACCTTGCCGCGCCTGCTGGTGGGCGCTCTCGGCGGCGCCATCGCCGATCGATTCGACCGCAGGCGGGTGTTGATGATCACTCAAACCGCCGCCATGATCCAGGCGATCATCTACTGGCTGGCCGTGGAGTTCGAAGTGATTCAGCTCTGGCATATTGCGGTGCTGGCGTTTTTTCTCGGCATCGTCAATACCATCAATCAGACCTCGCGCCAATCGTTGGTCAACAGCCTGGTGCCTAAAGAAGAGTTGCTCAACGCCATCGGCCTGCAATCGTCGGTATTCAACTTCTCCAAAATTCTCGGGCCAACGGCGGGCGGCTTGATTATCGCGTATGTCGGCATCGCCGGATGTTTTCTGGTCAACGCGATCAGTTTCGTGTTTCTCCTTTTCAATCTTTATCTGATGGACTTGCCGCCCTGGGAAAAGCGCACGGATCAACCGAGTCTCTGGGCGGATGTCAAGGAGGGATTTAACTATCTGCTCGGCAATCGACGCCTGCTCTACATCGTCGGACTCTCTTACGTGATCGCGACATTCTGCGCGCCGTACAACCGCTTCGTGCCGATTTTTGCCACCAACGTCTTGCATGTCGGCGCGTCCGGCTTCGGTTTGCTGATGTCCGCGCCCGGAGTCGGGGCCACCTTCGCCGCTCTGGTGCTCGCCTCGGTGAACAAGCTTCGCGTCGGCGTCCGTTCAATCTGCGCCAGCGCGGTGGGATTTGCTTTATCGCTCGCTCTGTTCGCTTTTTCCCACAATTTTATGTTGTCCTTTTTGTTTCTCGCCATGGTCGGATTTTGCCAGATCGCCGGGCGCGCGTTATCCAACACCGCCATTCAAACCGCGACGCCCGATCATTTGCTCGGACGGGTGCTCAGTTTATTTTTCATGGACCGCGGCTTGTGGTCTCTGGGCAGCGTGATCATCGGCGCTTCGGGCGCCGCGGTTGGCATGGACTGGACCTTCGCGTGGTGCGGCGCGGTTTGCGCCATCGCGGCAGTTACCGTGCTGAGCGTGAGCCGACGGTACCGCGCCGAGATGGCGCGCCAGCGCACCGATTATGCCCGCGTCACGCCACGATCGGATCTGTGACCGGGATGTGACTGGGAATCTTCGGCACGCGGGTTCTCGGTTTGCCGTCAACGCCCGAGTTGCCGGCGCCGAGCAGCAGCATTCTGCCAGTGCCGGTATTGCACAGTTGATAAGCCTCGCCGGATGGGAGCACGACGGTGTCGAATTGTTTTAGCACGAACTCCCGATGTGGAGTGCGGATGGTGCACTCGCCTTCGAGCAACATGAAAATGTGATCATCGTTGTCATGGTAATGCATGTCGTCCTGCAGCCTGCCTTCGCAGTTGATCACCCAGAAATAAGCGAGATCGGTTCTCCATAAGCTCAGGTGATTGATCCCCGGATTGGCGTTGGCCTCTTTGATGGGATTTTTCATTTCGACCATGGTGTTCCTCCTCCTAGTTATTTGTTCAAATCGTTCAAGCCGTTCAAAATGTTCAAATCGTTTAAATGCCTCATGCTAGTGT
>CAMLCX010000701.1 GCA_946478635.1 uncultured Pseudomonadota bacterium | reverse complement strand
GCGGCTGAATCCATCGATTCGGGAAAAGCGCGGCAAAAACTTGCAGAGCTGGTCGAAATGACCAATGCCGCTTGAACCGGCATGGCTGAAATTCTAGCCACCATCGCCGGGCACGTGCGTGTTGTCATCGAGAACCGGCGCCGTGAAACGCCGGTCGGGGCGCTGCGTGATCGGCCGCTATTCCAAAGTCCCGCGCGGGGATTTTCCCGGGCTCTCGCCGGCAGCGAACGCCGGATCATCGCCGAAGTCAAAAAAGCGTCTCCGTCCAAGGGGCTCATCCGCGCCGATTTTGACCCGGTGGCGATCGCCAAGGATTATGCGGCGCACGGCGCCTGCGCCATTTCGGTCTTGACCGAGGAGCATTTTTTCCAGGGCAGTTTGCGCCATCTGGAAGCGATCCGCCAGACGGTCAATGTCCCGTTGCTGCGCAAGGATTTTACCCTCGATGCCTATCAAATCGTCGAGGCGAAGAGCTTCGGCGCGGATGCGATCCTGCTGATCGCAGCCTTGCTCGACGGTTCTCTGATGCGAGAGTTGCGCGACCAGGCGAGCGCGCTCGGAATGGATTCGCTCGTCGAAGTGCACAGCGAAAAGGAATTGGCGGCGGCGCTCGATGCCCGCGCCGCGGTGATTGGAATAAACAACCGGGATTTAAAAACTTTTGCAGTTGACCTTGCGACCACCCAGCGTCTGGCGCCGCTGCTGCCGCCGGGCACGCCTGCGGTTTGCGAAAGCGGTATCGATAGCCTGGAGCAAATTCAGCGGGTCGAAGCGTGGGGCGTGCATGTGTTTTTGATCGGCGAGTCGCTGATGCGCGCGCCCGAGCCGGGCAAGAAACTGGCTGCGCTGTTGCACGATTGAAGCGACCGGCGGCGCGCTAACCGCCCCCATCGTCATGAGCGTTAAAGTAAAAGTTTGCGGCGTAACCAATTTAGCCGACGCGGAAAAGGCGCTTGAGTTCGGCGCCGATATGCTCGGTTTCAATTTCTACGCGCCGAGTCCGCGCGCTTTGACGGCGGAAAAGGCGCGGGGGATTCTGGAGCGCTTGCCCACCGAGGCGTTCAACGTGGCTTTGTTCGTGAACGAACGCAGAGAGGAAGTTTTGCGCGTGATGGCCGCCGGCAAGCTCGGCGATGGCCGGCAAGCGTTCGGCGGCCTGCAATTTCATGGTGAAGAGGACGCGCAGTATTGCCGCGGTTGGAACAAGAAAGTGATCAAGGCCTTCCGCCTCAAGGATAAAGACTCGCTCGCCGGCATGACAGATTTTCCCGCGGATTTTTATCTGCTCGACTCCTGGTCGGAGGGATACGGCGGTTCGGGCGCGGCTTTTCCGTGGGCATGGGTCGCGGGGCTCGACCCGACTAAACTCATTCTCTCGGGCGGGCTGCGCGTGGAAAACGTCGTCGAGGCGATCCGGCGAGTTCGGCCGTACGCGGTCGATGTCTGTAGCGGAGTGGAAGCCCGACCGGGCATTAAGGATCATGGAAAACTCAAAGACTTTATCGCTGCTGCCAAAGGTGCCTGACCGGCGCGGCCATTATGGCGTTTACGGCGGGCGGTATGTCGCCGAAACGCTGATGCCGGCGCTGACGGAACTCGAACAGGCCTACGCCAAAGCCCGGCGTGACCGCTCGTTTCACAGAGAAATTCAATTTTATCTGCGCGAGTACGTCGGCCGCGAAACGCCGCTCTATTTCGCCGAGCGGCTGACGGAAAAGCTCGGCGGCGCGAAAATCTATCTCAAACGTGAGGATCTCTGCCATACCGGCGCGCACAAAATCAACAACACCATCGGCCAAATCCTGCTGGCCCGGCGCATGGGCAAGCAGCGGATCATCGCCGAGACCGGCGCCGGCCAGCACGGCGTGGCGACCGCGACGGTGGCGGCGCGCTTCGGTTTGCAATGCGAAATCTTTATGGGCGAGGAAGATATCCGGCGCCAGTCGCTGAACGTTTTTCGCATGAAGCTGCTCGGCGCCAAGGTTCGGGTCGTCGACGCCGGCAGCCGGACGCTCAAGGACGCCATGAACGAGGCGCTGCGTGATTGGGTGACCTACGTGCGCAACACCTACTATCTCATCGGCTCGGTGGCGGGCCCGCATCCCTATCCGATGATGGTGCGCGATTTTCAATCGGTGATCGGCCGGGAAGCGCGCCGGCAGATATTGAAAAAGGAGGGCAGGCTGCCGGATTTGCTGGTCGCATGCGTGGGGGGCGGCAGCAACGCGATGGGACTCTTTTACCCCTTCGTGCGCGATCTCAAGGTGAAACTGCTGGGGGTCGAAGCCGCTGGACACGGCCTGCGCAGCGGCAAGCATTCGGCATCGATCCAAGGCGGCGCGGTCGGCGTGCTGCATGGGAGCAAGAGCTATGTGCTGCAGAACGAGCGCGGCCAGATTACCGAAACCCATTCCATCGCTGCCGGGCTGGACTATCCGGGAGTGGGCCCGGAGTTGAGCTACCTGCGCGATTGCCGCAGAGCGAAGTTTGCAGCGGCCACCGACCGCGAAGCGATCGCCGCCATCAAGCTGCTCGCCGAAGTGGAAGGGATCATCCCCGCGCTTGAAAGCGCCCACGCGATCGCCGCCGTGGGGCGGCTGGCGCCAAAGATGTCGAAGAACCAGATCATTATCATCAATCTCTCGGGTCGCGGCGACAAGGA
>CAMLCX010000700.1 GCA_946478635.1 uncultured Pseudomonadota bacterium | reverse complement strand
GCTGCGCCTCTGCCCTCGCCCCGCACACCGTGAGCGCGACGACGATTGCAAAGAGCCCCGCCCATTTTCGATTTTGGATCCTTCGGCAAAGCTCAGGACAGGTTTTGGATTTTGGATTATCGGAATGAAGTCCAAAGGTGCGAGCCAAAAAATTCTTAGTCATGCGGTATTCGCCATCTTTCGATCTAAAATCGAAAAGCATGTTGGGCGACTTTGATCGTCATTCGACAATTTTTGCGCTCTCCTCGTCCAAAAACTGGTGGCTGCAATAGGGGCAGAGAAGCTTGATCTTCTTGTGACGCAGCTCCTGATAGTGACAATAAAATTCGCCGTTGCATTGCGGGCAGGTCACCCAGAAAATTTTGGTCACGGCTCCTCCTGGCGTTAAACTTTGGCGCTTGCGGCTTCAGTGTGGACAATGCGCATTGTCATATTGATTCGTTTACCACGAAGATCACGAAGGACACGAAGGGTTCGAATGATTTAGTTCCGAACTTCGTGCTCTTCGTGTCCTTCGTGGTGAATACTCTTCAACAGTAAACCCGGAACAACCTAAACTTTCGACAGCCGATCGATCACAGCGCGCGGGATGAAATCTTCGAGCCGGGTTTTCTCCATTGCGGTTTTTGGCACCGAGACCCGGGCTTCGTAAGGACGCTGCACCGGCTTGGTGGCGTCGATGATCATCTTGGCGGTCATGATGTTGTCGGTCTGAGATGGATCGAGGGTGTTGCCTTTGACGTTTTTGATGATGTCCACGTCCTGATCCGCTTGCACGCGCGTCGCCGTGGCCCACAGGACTTCCTCTTCGTTGTAAATGTCGATGTCGGCGTCGACGACGACCACATGCTTGACGAAATCACAGCCTCCGAGCGCGGCCAACGCCGCCTGCTTGGTCTCGCCGTCAACTTTCTTATCGATGGAGATGTAGCAGTTGAAACGGCAGGCGCCGGACATCGGGAAGTGGACGGCTTTGACCGTCGGCACGACGCCGCGGATCAGATTGAACAGGCTGCCCTCTTTGGGAATGCCGCCGAGCACCCAGGTGTCGCGATGACCGGTGAAGATGTGCTGGAAAACCGCGTCGCGCCGGTGCGTGATGGCGCTTACCTCGATGACGTTGCGCAGCCGCTGCGGGCCGTAGTAGCCGGTAAATTCGCCGAAGGGCCCTTCGACTTCTTTTACGTTGGGCAGCACATGACCCTCGATCACCATCTCGGCGTCGGCCGGCACCATGAAATCCTCGCCGAGGGTTTCGGAGGGCGTGAGCCGCAGCGGCGCCCCCATGATCGCGCCGACCTTGGCGTAATCATCGACGCCGAAAGGGGAAACGTTCAGCGATCCCAGATAAAATGCCGGGTGATGGCTGATGACGATCGCCACCGGCGTCGGCCGGTTTTTCTCCTCGTTCTTGCGGTGAATCTGCCAGTTGTGGCGCGGCGACATGTGCAGGCCGAGCTTCCTCGGGCCCTTCACCATGTTGCGCTGGAAAGAGATGTTATAAAAGCCTTCGTCCGGGTCTTTCATCACCGGCGTCATGTCAATGTACGGCGCCGGGTCCATGGCATGGTGGCGAACGACGGGCAGATCGTAAATATTCGCCTCATCACCGCGCTTGACCACGTCTTTGACCGGCGCCTCGCTGCGCGGAATTCTCACCGGCGCGAGCATGGAATCTTCGCGGCGAGCGTACTCGAGGCTCAGCGGCAAATCGCCTTCGCTGGCCTTCATGCCGAGAGACAGCGCGCAACGCTGGCGGGTGGCAAAGACATTGCTCAGCAACGGAAAAGCAGAGGGCTTGCCGTTAAGATCGAGAGGCTTTTCGAAGTATAGAACGGGGAATTTTTTTTGATTCTCCAGGTGCTGGAGCAGAGCGGTTACTTCAAAATCCTTGGGCGAGACCGGTCGTTCGATGCGAACGAAGTCGTAAGGCAACCGTTCCTGCAGGTCGTCGAGAAAGGTTCTCAGGTCCATCTTGTACCCCGATTCCCTATCAAAACTCCGAAACATCTCTCGGAGTCCTTCGACAAGGCTCAGGACGAACGGAGTAAGAGTTCAAGTGCGTGGCGATTTTCCGTTCATGCTGAGGCTCTCGAAGCATTCCGAACTTTCCTTTCACGAGTATGCTATCCCGTTAAGTAGGGAGCCACGTGTAGAGCAATGGAACGGCAGGTCTTAAACGCAATATTCCATTACTCCATCACTCCAGTACTCCGATGTTCCAAACCTGCCGCCTGTGCCAGCGCCCTTTGTGTGTACACCTTAGCCATCCTCTTCCTATACCAGTAATCCAAATCGGCGTTGTCGAGCGGATGGGCTATCTTCGCTGCTGCTTCGGCGACCGCGTCAATCAATTCCATAGTGACTTTTTTCCCCTGCAGCAATGTGCCTGCTTCGGTGATGACCTTCGGCGCTGACGCGACAGCGGTCAGCACGAGGCTGGCATGACTGCATTCGCCCCGGTCGTCAATCTCCATCGTCGCGGCGACGCCCAGGATCGGAAAGTCGAAGGAGCCACGGCGGCGCAATTTAAGATAAACATTCCGCCGCGTTAAACTTTCCCGCGGAATAAATAATCCCTTGAGCACTTCGTCTTTGGCTTTGGCCGAATACTCGATGCCGTCGTCGCGATACAAATCTTCGAGCTTCACGCGGCGCTCGCC
>CAMLCX010000699.1 GCA_946478635.1 uncultured Pseudomonadota bacterium | reverse complement strand
CGGGACATCCGAGACGAATCGCTGCGGCGTAGTGCGCTTCTTTGGCTCCCCAATCGTCCGGGAGAGGAACCGCTGTTTTACGCCTCGCGCGCGTAACCTCTTTCTTTCTTACTTCCTCGGTTTCCTCTTTCTCCAAAGAAAGCAAGGAAGGAAGATTAAGGGGCGGCGAAGCTTCGTCCGCAAACTCGTCCGCCTTTTCGTTCGCTACTTGCCGAGCGCCATCCGCCCGTTTTCTTGCTGTCAAATAGCGTTGATATGCGGCCGAGGCCGATTGTGAAGCGAACGACATCCGCGCCTCGTCCGGGGTTCGTCCGCCCTTGCCACTGTTACAGGCACGGCACGTTAGGCCCAGGTTATTGAGGTCATCGGTCCCGTTCTTGCTGACCGGAACAAAGTGATCGACATGGACTCCGGGTTCTGTCGCGCAATAGACGCAGCTTGCGCCGTCACGTCGCATTAGATCGGCCCGAAACAGGTCGCCGCGAAAATAGGTGGACATCCCGTTCGCTTTACGGTGATCCCGATATCGCTGCGAACGCTCGCGGTCCTTTTGCTTCTGGTCACTGGCCGACGCGACAGGCTCATAATGTCGTGACGCCAGCAGCTCGCACAAAAGCGTAAGCTGGTGATGCGACAGCCCGGTCGTCAAAAACTCACTGACGATTTCGTCTCGCAGGCGGGTCATTCAACCCCCGCCGGTTCAATGCGGACGGTGATCCCCTCGCCGGTCGTTACCCAGCGGGCGGTGAGCATTTCGCAGAAATGGTCGTTCTCAATGACTCCTATGGATTTGAGCAGGTCGTTCGTCGGCTTGAGCAGATTATCGAGGTCGCGCTGCCGCTTGTCTGGGCGGGCAACCTGCATTGTGAGCTTGTAAAGTCCCTTGATGCTGCCGGGGCGCTGCGAGCGCGCAACCAAACCGGCCTCCAGAAGCCAGTCGGTGTATTCTTTCGACTTGTGCATGTGGCCGCGTCCCATGCGCCAAAGCTTGTTGGCGCTGGGAGGAAGCGGAAGGGTAATGGTGACGCTCAATTCATCACCCCGTCACGCTCGCCATAGACGCGATCGATCATGTCGAGCGCGGCCTCAAATGCTACGCCTAATCCGGCAATTGCCAGATACCGCGATGGGCTGTGTCCGGTGGCGCAAAGCTCAGAACCCAGACAGCCCGATAGAATTACGACCCGTTCCTCGGGCTTGAATTTCTTGAGCAGGTCACGAATAGCGTTCCATGCGTCGGCGTGATCCGCGACGGACCCTGGGCGGGGCGGAAAGTCGATGACTGACATTGCGTAGTCCTTCGGTTTTTCATCTCACGCTCTACGCAACACAACGCACTGATTTACTAGGTGCCGTCAGGATTATTGCGGACTTATCCCGACCTGTGGATTGTTTTGGTCTCCGAGAATTTGTCTTTTCAAATCCTCTAAAAGAGAGGCGAAATCCTGATCCGTGGCGATCCACGTCTCAACTTTCTTTTTCGAGTTGATGACGCAGGTGTGGTCTTTCTTGAATAAGCGCCCAAGCACCAAGGTCGAGTGTGGCGTTAGCCGGTAAGCCAAATAGGTGGCGACATGGCGCGGCCTGACGATGGCGGCATACCGGCGCGGCCCATCAATGTCCTCAACCGAAACGTTATAGTGTTGCGCGACGGCTGCCTTGATAGCCTTGACGCGCGGGAATTTCTTTTGGCTCAACTCGGAAAGGTCGATGACCTTTGCCCGTCTGCGAAGCCGGTTAAGATGGCTGATGCTTTCACGCGCCCGCGCGACCGAACTTTCAATGCTCATGCTGCACGCTGCCTTTCTGGCGCTTGCGGGCGCGTGTAGCAAAGCCGGTAATGATGTTGGCAATAACTGGCGCCATCTTGAGGGGGCTGGCCGCAAAAGTTGACAGGCTCGCCATCGCCTCCCGCCGGGTAGCGGCATTGCTTGAATCCGTTGTCGAGTTGATCGAATGTTAGTGACAGAAAATCAGCCGGCTTAGGCGGCTCTTTGATTGGTGTTGGTTCAATCCTGTTACCGTCACCTGGCACAAGGCCGCGCATCCGGCGGACAGTTCTGCGGCGGATTGCTGCCCGGTCTACATCGTGCGGCTGAAACGCCCTTGTCCGAAACGGCAAATTCAGCCGGCGGACCTTGCCGATGCAGGCATTACGCGTGACAGCACCGCCGGTTTCTCTATTGATCTCTTTTGCAATACCGCTGAAAGAAAGGCCGTTCCCGTAAAGGGTGCGCAGCATAGCGAGCCGCTCATTAGTCCAGTCGGTTAGGAAGCGGGAGTGAGCCCGAGTTTGCATTGCCATCCCCTTACTGCATTACGATTCTGGAATTAGGATCGACGATTACGTAACCCTTGATCGACCGGACATGCTCGCGCGTCAGGCCGCCGCCGGTGTTTCCGTCATGCACGAGCCAGTCGTTGCCTTGGACTTGGCTGATCAAAACCATGACGTGACCGTGCCGCGCTGCCGCCATGAGAGGGCCGGGAGTGGCGCGAGGGAATTTACGAACCCAATTCCACGCCAGGTTCAGGTCTGGAATGATCCGCCCGAACAAATAAAGCGATGCTTCACAGCCGCAGAATCTGTGCGGACAACCGGAAGGTCTGCCGCCGATCACGTTGCCGTTTGAATCGGTGAACTTGCGAGATACGCGCTTTGCGG
>CAMLCX010000698.1 GCA_946478635.1 uncultured Pseudomonadota bacterium | reverse complement strand
CACCGTCGGCCGCTTCATCATGCGCTCCTGCCATGCCGTGTAGGCGCTGAGTTCCTTCATAGGAAATCCGCCGCGCTCGCCCCAGCCGTAAAAAACCAGCGCGTAGCCATCGACGAGCGTAAACTGGCTGCCCAGGATCCACTCGTTTCCCTGGAACATGGAGTCGATCTCCTGCAAATTGGCCCAGAACGATTTCCGCCCGTTTTCCTTTACCCCGGGGTGCGCCGCTTCGCCTTCGGCAAAACGCTCAGGCCGGTTCACGCGCTGGAACGAGGGATGCACGATGCTGGAGAACCAGCACATGGTCGCGATGCCGCGCGCCTCCTCGGCCGGATCGCTCGGCATGAGTTTCTTTTCCGGAAACCGCCGCGCCAGGTAAGTGAGTATCGCCGTGTTCTCGACCAGGATCTTGCCGTCGACATCGAGCGCCGGCACTTTGCCGCGCGGGTTGATTTTCTGATACTCGGCGGTCCTCTGCTGCCCCTTGGCGAGCAGGATCGGCTTGGCCTCATAGGGCGCGCCGGTCTCTTCGAGACCGATATGAGAGGCCAACGAACATGCGCCGGGACTGAAATAGAGTGTCATCATGGACGTAACTCCTCACTTTTGGAATTGTTTGATGCAAGCCTATGCGCTAACGCTTAACCCTGTCAACTCTACTGCCGGCCATTCATTGAACTCACAAGTTAAAAAGCCGCTTGGCGTTTTTGTAAAGGATTTTTTGTTTAACCTCCTCGGATAACGCCGCGTGGTTGCGGATATGCTGCAGGTTGCCGGGGAACTCGCAGTCCCAGTGCGGAATATCCGAAGCAAAGAGAAAGTGCTCGGCGCCGACGTAATCGATGGTATGCGCAAGCTGCGATTCGCCGGGCTCGATGCTGAAATAAACCTCCGACTTCCGGACCAGCTCGCTGGGCTTTTCTTTGAGGAGCGGCATCTCGACCGCCGCGCGTTTCTCCCAATGCTCGTCGAGGCGATCCAGATAATATGGCAGCCAGGTCGCGCCGATTTCCAGGAAGGCCAGGCGCAGCTTGGGAAAGCGCAGCGGCACACCCTGGCAGATCATGCTGGTGAACTGCAGCAGGATACCGGCCGTAAAGGCGTAGGCATGCACTTCGGCGAAGGTATTCAAGCCCTCGGCGCCCAGCTCGCGCGACCAGCTCCGGGTGCCGTGGATGCCGAGCGTCGCGCCGCACCTTTCCGCGGCGGCATACACCGGATCGTAGAAAGAATCGCCAAGCGCGAGCGGCAACCCGACCGGCAGGATCTCAAAACCGATGAGCCCGCGCTCCTTGACCGCGCGCTCGAGCTCTTCGGCAGCGGCCTGAGGCGAGCGCATCGGCAAAACGCCGACACACTTCACGCGATCGGAGAGCGCGTTATACTCCAGGGCGAAGTGATCGTTGCAGGCTTGCGCCACGGCGATTTGAAACTTGAGCTCCTGGAGCCGCACCACGCTGCCCGAGCCCGTCGGAAAACAAACCGCGGTCTCGATCTGGTGTTCGTCGAGGATGTCCTGCCAGCGCGCAACTTGCTCGCCAGCGGAGAGCCGGCTCCAGGTGCGCTCGGTGACAAAGTGATCGAACATATAATTATCCCACGGCTGGTCGCCCGGACGAAGCGCGGTCGAGCGCTGGTTCCACGGCGCCTTCAAATACTTGCGGATCTCGCTTTCCTTCTCGATCACGTGGCCGTCGGCATCGATGGCGGTGAGCTGGCTCATGGGTTTTCTCCTTCCGAGTTCTTGCTGCTCCGATTAATCAAAACAACAGGTTCGGCCAGGCGGCGGGCAAATGACGTGTGAGTTATGGCAATCAAACGCTAACGACTCAGCTCAAATCATTCCCTCGACCAGCGCCGTGCGTAAAAGATCGACGGCGTTGAGCGTCAGCCGCGAGCGGTCGTAGGCGCCGCGACCCGCGCTCGCGCTTGCGCGCCGTAAAAACGTTTTACCGTCGGTGAGCGAAACATAAGCCTGCCCGCTGGCGAGGTTTTGAATTTTACTGTTGGGGTCGGCTACCGCGTGCAATGCGAGCCCAAAATCGCAGCCCGACAGCTCGCGCGCGGCCATCGCGAGCGCATCGGTCAGCTCCACGCCCTCGTTGAGCAATGCATCGATATTTTTGAGATCGCGCGCGTTCTTGATCAGCGCGCGCATCGAAGCCTCGCTGTTGCAGATAAAACCCGCGCCGAAAGATTCCGAGCCCGCGGTTTGCAGGCGTTCGGCCAACTGACCGCAGGTCAAATCTTCGCACGCCGCTACGGTTTTTTTCTGGGCGCGGAGTAATTTTCCCACAACGTGCTCCATCGTTTCGTCATCGGCGGCAAAAATGGCGTTGCCGAGCAATTTTCGCACTTCGGCTTCCACAGGCGCGATCATTGTCATCGCTTCGTCCCGATTGGCCGCCTTGGCGGCGATTCGAACATCGACCTGGCCGGGAAGCGCCAGCACGCCGACAGTGGGATTTTTAGAGTTGGCAATGAGGTGGCCGACCTTGTCGTCGACCGCGCTTTCGCCGATGCCGATAATCTTGAGCACCCGGTAGTGAATAACCTCCGCAAGATCGAACTTCCTGCGCAAATAGCGCTCGACCTCATGCTCGAACAGCCACTTCATCTCCACCGGCACGCCCGGCAGCGAAAAAACAATTCCGCGCGGATCTTC
>CAMLCX010000697.1 GCA_946478635.1 uncultured Pseudomonadota bacterium | reverse complement strand
GATATGAGATTTGAAATGCCCGCAGGGCTATGCCTTCTCCACATTGCAGACAAACGCTTTCCCCTCGTGCATCGAAACGTTCGGATCGGCGATGAGCGACGTCAACTCGTTGACGACGTCTCCCGTGGAGAGGCCTTCATAACCCCAGTGCCAGGGCATGCCGACCTGATGGATGACTTTGCCATTGATATTGAAGGGACGCATGCGCTTGGTGACAAGCGCCTTGGCTCGAATCTGCGTGCGCGGGCTCGATATTTTGCACCAGTCGAGGTTCTTGATGCCTTTCTCCTGGGCCAGCTCGGGACTGATCTCGACAAAAAGTTCCGGCTGCAGCTCGGTGAGCCACGGCAGCCAGCGGCTCATTCCGCCGGCGAGGTAGTGTTCGGTCAAGCGATACGTTGTCAGAACATAGGGAAACTTGGGATCGCCCATCTTCGCCAGATCGTTGCCGGCATTTTTCCAATGTTTATAGACCGGGCTCGTCTGCTGTTTGTAGAGCGAGTTGGCAACCGGCGATTCGACCGGCTCGTAGTGCGTCGGCAGCGGCCCGTCCACAAGGCCTGCGGGCACATAGAGCCAACCGAGCCCGTCCGGCCGCATTATGAACGGCGCGGTGCCGGGAAGGGCGTCCATGCCGGGAACGCCTGGCTTCGCCTTGTCCGTGGGCGGTTTCACCGCGATATAATCCGGCACATCGTAGCCGACCCACTTCTTTGCCTCCGCGTCCCACCATACCCATTTCTTTTTTTCGCTCCACGGCTTGCCGTCAGGATCGGCCGAGGCCCGGTTGTACATCACCCGCCGGTTCGCCGGCCACGCCCAGCCCCATTCGAGATGAGCGCCTGGCTTGCCGGGCGGGTCGGGGTTGCGCCTGTCAGCGAGCAGCTTGCCGGGTGCCGGGTAGACGCCCGAGTAGATCCACGAGGCACAGGTCGTCGAGCCATCGTCTTTGAGCTCGGCGAACCCGACGCAGTGGCGCGCCGGGTCGTCGGTGAAAAAGCCGTTGATCTCTTTCAGGATCTTGAGTGCCGAAGGCTCGCCTTTTTTGCGCTCGTTGGGATCGTCATGCTCGTAGTCCCAGACAACGTTTTTCCACCCTTCGTCGCGCGGCAGAGTAGAGTTTGCGTAGAGTTTTTTTAGACGCTTGCCAAGCTCATAGCTGAACCAGGTGTCCGACCGGCAATCGCCGGGTGCCTCGGCCGCTTTATGATGGAATTGCAACAGGCGCTGGGTATTGGTGAAGGTGCCTTCGAGCTCAGCGACCTGCGTCGCAGGCAAGTAGAACACTTCCGTTTTGATGTCCGCGGTCTTAACCTCGCCGTTTTTGACTTCGGGCGCATTCTTCCAATAATTTGCCGTCTCCGTGATCCAGTTGTCCTTGACAACCAGCCACTCGAGCTTTCTCAATCCTGCTCGCTCCAGCTTGGCGTTGAGTGAAGTGGCGGGGTTCTGGCCTATGCAGATCATTCCTTTCACATTGCCGGTGTTCATCGCGGCGAACATGGCCATGTGCGAGTGGTCGCCGAGGATCTTCGGATGCCAGTCGTAGCCGAACTGATTCTCCTTGGTCGCGGCCTCGCCGTAGATGGACTTGAGATAGGAGACCATGAATTTCGGCATGTTGGCCCAGTAGCCCGTTGGGATCAATTCGGTGGCGATGAAATCTTGCAGCGTGTCGTGCTTCCTGAGCGCCGACGGCGCGTTTATATAACCCTGGATGGAATGGTAGAGCGTCGGAATATCCGTGGATCCTTGAATCGACGCGTGGCCGCGGAGCGCCATGACGCCGGCGCCCGGCCGGCCGATGTTGCCGAGCAGAAGTTGCAGCAACGCGCAGGCGCCGATGATCTGGACGCCGTAAGTATGCTGCGTCCAAGCGACGGCGTAGGCGAACGAAGTCGTGCGGTCCGCGCCTGAATTAGCCAGAATGGTCTCGGCGACTTTAAGAAAAGTTTCTTTGGGGCAGCCGGTGGCTTTTTCGACCATCTCCGGTGTGTAGCGTGCGAAATGGCGCTTGACGATCTGCAACACGCAACGCGGATTTTGCAGCGTCTGGTCTTTAAGCACCGGCGGCCGGACCAACGAGCCGACGAGCGGCGCGAATCCTTCCCCGGGCTTGAGTTCAAGTTTTGCGGCTGGTGCGGCGCCAGCCTTCTCCCGGGCGTATTGCCAGGTCGCGCCGTCGTACTGATTGATGACACCGTTGAACGGCCATTCGGCCACGCCGCCCTTGGCCGGGGCGAGGCCGGAAAAAACTCCGTCTAGATCTTCGGTGTCCTTGAAGTCCTCGTTGATGATGGTCGCGGCATTCGTGTAGTTTGCGACGAACGTCTTGAAGAACGGATCCTTGTTCCACTTCTCGCTGTCGAGAACATATTTGATGACACCGCCCAGAAAGGCGATATCCGATCCGGCGCGCACCGGCGCGTAAATATCGGCGACGGCGCTGGTGCGGGTGAAGCGCGGATCGACGTGAACGATCTTGGCGCCGTGCTCGACCTTGGCCTTCATCGGCCAGCGGAAGGCGACGGGATGGTTCTCCGCCATGTTGGAGCCCATGACGATGATGCAGTCGGAGTCGTACATGCTGCGCGGGTAGAGGGTGGCCGCGCCGCGGCCGAATCGTGTCCCCAGACCGGGGACGCTAGAGCTGTGTCATATCCGCGCCTGGTTCT
>CAMLCX010000696.1 GCA_946478635.1 uncultured Pseudomonadota bacterium | reverse complement strand
TTTTTCAACGTCGGCATGGCCAAGAAGTTCATGCAGACCGTGATCGTGGCCGATGCCTTGGCCGAGTTGCAGCGCGCGAACTTAACCACTTCGCTGCGGGAAATTTATTATCGCACCAAACATACGATCAGGAACTCGCACGAAAACACCTTTGACAATCAAAACGAATCAGATCCGCTGATCGAAGATCTTGAGGTCACGCTCGAAGCGCTGCGCGAAGAGCTCCACGTACGCGCGGAAAACTCCGGCACCGTCGTCGGCCCGCTCACGTTGGTCGATGACGGCGACCGGGTGGATTGCACCCGCCTCGGCAAGGGCGGGTATTCCGTTCCGTCGATCGTCGAGCCCGAATACATCCAGATCAGCAAATGCACGGCGGATTTCGTCCTTCTGGTCGAAAAAGGCACCCAGTGGAACCGCCTGTCCGAGGACAAATTTTGGCGCCGATACAATTGCATTTTGCTGACGGGAAACGGGCAGCCGCCGCGCGGCGTCCGGCGCTTGGCGCGCCGGTTGCACGAGGAATACCATCTTCCCGTTTATGTCCTGGTCGACAACGACCCCTGGGGCTACTACATCTACTCGGTCATCAAACAGGGATCGATCAACCTTGCGTTCGAAAGCCAGCGCATGGCGATTCCCAAGGCCAAGTTCATCGGCTTCTCCAGCGCCGACCCGGATCGCTACGGCCTGCCCCGCAACGTCGGCATCAAGCTCAACGACAAAGACGTCAACCGGGCAAAGGAATTGATGAAGTACAAGTGGTTTCAAAAAAAGGAGTGGCAGAACGAAATTAAAGGCATGCTCACGAGCGGCCTAAAATACGAGCTCGACGCCCTCGCGAACAAGGACTTTCAGTATCTCACCAAGACCTATCTGCCGAGAAAGCTCAAGGACAAGGACTGGCTGGATTAGCAAAACAAACGAGTCATCGAGTGTAGTCCCATCGTGAGAGCAGCGCCGATCGTACCGCTCTAAGCCCTCGCGCGCTGATTTTACTTTCGACCGAGGGGGTACGAACAAGGCTTCGCATCCGCTTGAGCGCGCAAGCTGAACTGACTATTGTAGCGAGCAAGACCCGCCATCGAGGTTACATCGCACTACGAACGATCGCGTGCGGCCTTGCCGGCATGAAAAGGAGAGCCCAATGAAAGACTCCGATAAGCTTGCCCATCGCCTGGCGCTGCTGCAGGGAGCCGATTTTTCTCCGGCTGATCTGGAATCCATCGCCGCCGAGATCGAAGACCTCGAAAGGATCGTAACCGAGCTTGATGAGTTTGGCCAAAGCACCCCGTGGATTTCCCTGCAAGCGCAGCCGTCAGGTAAGAAGGCTTGATCATGACCGGAAATGATATTCTGCAATTGGATTTGATCGAATTATCGCAGCGCATCGGCAAGCGCGAGCTGTCGTCGCTGGAAACCGTCAAAGCCGTGTTGGCGCGCCTGGATTCGGTTGAAAAAAAGCTAAATGCTTTCATCACGATTCTTGGCGAGAAAGCACTCGCAGAAGCAGCACAAGCGGACGAAGAAATCGGCCGCGGTCACTATCGCGGCCCGCTTCACGGCGTTCCTGTGACGATCAAAGACATGTTCGAGACCGCGGGCGTGCGAACCACCGGCGGATCAAAGATTTTGGCCGATTGGGTTCCCGAGACAGATGCAGCTTTGGTTGAACGATTGCGCCTGGCCGGAGCGATCATCGTCGGCAAGACAAATCTGGACGAGTTCGGTCACGGCGGCACATCGACGCTCTCTCATTTCGGCCCGGTGCACAATCCGTGGAATATCGATCGGATCGCCGGCGGATCGAGTGGCGGTTCCGCGGCCGCGGTCGCGACCGGCATCGGCCCGCTCTCCTATGGCACCGAAACCGGCTCATCGGTGCGCCGCCCGGCATCCTATTGCGGCATCGTCGGGTTTAAGCCGACCTTCGGCATCATCAGCCGGCATGGTTCGTTCCGCGGCGCGTGGAGCCAGGATCATGTCGGACTTTTCGCACGCTCGGTAAGAGATATCGCGCTGGGTTTGGATCCCGTCGCCGGATTCGACGCGCGCGACCCGGCAAGCGTACAGCAAGAAAGGCCGGCTTACACGGCTCGACTCAATGCGAAGGTTGATGGGTTGAGAGTCGGTGTGCTTCGACGATTTCTCGAGGGAGTGAACGGCGAAGTAAGGCAGGCGTTCGAAGCCGCACTAAAGGTATTCGCCTCCGCCGGATGCCGGATTGTCGATCTGGATGTTCCGGAACTGAGTTATGCCGCGATGACCTCCATGGTGACCAGTTCAGCGGAGAGCGCCGGGATAAACCGCCGTTGGTTTCGCGAGCGGCACCAGGATTTCGTGCCGCATGTCGCGCGCGGACTGGCGGTGGGCATGACTATCACCGCCTCCGAATATCTGACGGTCCAGCGCGCTCGCCATCGGATTCGCGAGGCGATGCGCGCGGCTTACGATGAAGTGGAAATCGTCGCCTCGGCGACAACCGCGCGAGTCGCACCGCTCCTATCGGACGGTGTCAAAGGCAACGGCGATGATACGCGCCATGCAAGCTACAACCAGTCCAATCTTTTGCGCATCCCGAGCATGCTCGGTCTGCCGGGCTGCTCGCTTCCCTGCGGCATGAACACGGAAGGCCTGCCGATCGGTCTGCAGCTAATCGGCGCCTGGTTTGCGGATCAGAC
>CAMLCX010000695.1 GCA_946478635.1 uncultured Pseudomonadota bacterium | reverse complement strand
CAATAGGAATCTGAGAACGTAATTATTCTTTTTTCACCTTTGCGGCCTTCGCGCCTTTGCGGGAGATATTCCGAGGTTCGATTGCAGCTCAGGCAGGTAGGTTTCTTGGCGGAGACTATACGCCGGATAAAGTACCAACAGCATGAGACACTACACTAGATTTCGGCTTCCGCCGGAATGACGAAAAAAGGAATAAAAGCTGAGTCGCGAATTTTTGCTCAGCCTTTTGCTGTCTAATTTCTCCCCAGCTCCTCCGCGCCGTGCTTTTGCGAAGCAAAACCAAACAACGCGACGGTGACAGCGAGCAATATCATCGAGCTCAAAGCAAGCGACCAGTGAACGCCGATGAGCCCGCCGACCACGCCGACCGTGAGTCCGCTAAAGGCACGCAAGCCGTACGCCGA
Organism: uncultured Pseudomonadota bacterium; assembly: GCA_946478635.1. Next base: position 2,290 of record CAMLCX010000695.1, on the reverse strand, counting down.
CATGGAAAACAGCCCGATCAGCCTGCCGCGCACATTCACAGGCGCCTCTAATTGGACGATCGTCTGAGCGATCGAATAGAAGGAGAGATTCAATGCTCCGGCGAGAAACAAGAGCGCGAGCGACAAGGGATAGCTATTCGAGAATGCGAAAACCGTCATGGTCAGGCACCAGAGAATGGCGCAGCCGATCGCCGACTTGACCGTCGGCGGCAGCCAGGCCTTGCCGTCGAGGACAAACCCGCCCAATACCGATCCACCGGCATTCGCCGCCAGCAGAGCGCTGTAAGCAAAGTCTGCCTTTTCTGTGCTGAGGTCCTGCGCGAACTCCGGCATGTTGGCTTGAAACGCGTTGCCGACGAAGAGCGAAGCCGCGCCGCCGAGCATGATCATGGTCAGGATCGGACGATTGTCCGCGATGTCGCGGAGAACGTCGAAGGCATCGCGCCAGCGAAGAACGCGATGCGCCGGTTTTCCCTCGCGACTGTGGCCGGTGTAGGGCACCAGCATAAGCCAAAGGGTAAGTGGCAAGTAAATGAGCGCGTTGATCAACAGACCCGCCGGCGCGCCGAACCACAACATCAATCCACCGCCCACGGCGGGGCCAAAAAGAATGCCCAATTGGCGGCTCGTGGCGTTCAGTCGAACCGCACTGGGCAAATCGTCCGAGCCGACGATATCGTGAATGATCAATTGCTCGGCCGGCGTCCAGAAAACGCCGGCGATGCCGTGAATCACCAATAAGACACAGGCATGCCAGACCTGAATTGTATCGGTAAAGAACAACACCGCCCAGGCCGCCGAGACGACCATATACATCACCTGAGCGATTTGAATGAGCTTGCGGCAATCGTAGCGGTCGGCCAATCCGCCGAAGTAGACGGACAGAAGCAGAAACGGCGTCCAGTGGCTGATCACGGCGAAGCCCGCCAGCACCGGCGACTGAAACTTCTGAAACAACATCCAGTAGCTGATCACGTGCTCGATGTTGTCCGCCATCATCGCGAGCATCGTCGTGACGAAAAACCAGCCAAAGCCGGCGTGTTGCAACGCCGCGAAAGCGACTGTTTTGTGATTAAGCGGCAGGACCGTAGTACTTGAGGAGTCGTTGCGTGATTTCAAGGCTGCGACCGCGAAGGACGTCCAATCGAAGTTAACGGATATTCCCTACCGGCGCAAATCATCGGCGGGATTTCATTTGCATGTCAGCAGCAATTCCTGCACCGCATGCTGCACAGAGAGCAGCAGCTATAAGGATCCTTTCTTATCCGCGCGAGCCTCCAAAATTTATTTATTTTCGAGATTCATCACCCCCGATACCGGCCGAAGTTTCTTTTCGACGAATTGTTGCAACCCGGGCCGTCCGCCATGTTCGCGGATCGTTCGCTGCGAGATCAAATTGGAAATTTCAAAAGCCACATCGGGAGTGGAGTAGGAGCTGTAATACCACGCCTCCTTGACCGCCTTCAGCGCCTTGGGACTTTTCTCGGCGAGGCACTTGGCGGTCTCCGCGACTTCTCTATCCAGGGCCGCGCGTGGCACAGCCATCGAAATCAGACCGATGCGCTCCGCATCCTTTGCCGACATCATTTTTCCGGTAAGCGCGTAATAGAGACCGTGCTTGGGCTTGAGGTGTTCGGTCAGAACGGATGTGGTCTCCCCGGCGGGAAAATGGCCAAAGTTGACTTCCGGCAAGCCGAACAGCGCGTCTTCGGAGGCAATGGCGACATCGCAGCCCGCGACCACCGTCAACGCCCCGCCGAGACACCAGCCGGTAATACGTGCAATGACCGGCTGCGGCAGGGTCCGCAGCATACCGTTGCGCCACCGGCGAACTTTCTCACGGATTTCGTCGCGCACGCGCTCGGGCTGATTTTCCATCTCGAGCGAATACTGTTTCAAGTCTTGGCCGGCGCAGAAATTCTCGCCGGCGCCGGTAATCACAATGACTCGCGTCTCCGGGTCGTAACGAAGATCGGTGAGCAAATCGAACATTTCGCTGTGCAGCTGCGGGCTCATCGCATTACGCTTCTCCGGACGGTTGAACGCAATCGTGGTAATGCCTCCTTCTCTCGTCACGAGGAGTGTTTCGTAGGGGGTTGCCATAGGTTTGTCTCCTTTTCGTTTGAAGTCTTTGACCGGCGGACGTCCAACAATTGACATAGCACCCAGTTGTTGAATATTGCTAATAGTTCCCAGCGGCAGCGCAGAGGGCAAATTGAAATGAAAATATTTTTTACCGCCATCATTACATGCCAGCTTCTTGCCACAAGCGTATGGGGCCAGACCGCTC
>CAMLCX010000694.1 GCA_946478635.1 uncultured Pseudomonadota bacterium | reverse complement strand
TCCAACCGATAGAGTCCGGCGGCTGTTTGCGTCCGCATCGTCAGCATCGCTCACACGTTCAGGGATTACCCAATTCTGTGCTTGTTTTCCATCTCCTATCGAAATTTTTTCGAGGTGATATATGTCGCGCGTGTTCCGATGGCTTGATTTTTCGTTGGATTGAGCGCGAACGCGAGTCGCCCTCGTGATTACGCCGCGAGGCGATCGGCGGAACGCTGTGCTGCCCAACCCCAAGGCATGAGCTCGTCGAGGCGCGATGCAGGCCAGAGATTGACGAGCTTTGTGAGCACGTCGGCGAAGTAGGCTTGCGGATCGACACCATACAGTTTGCAGGTCTCGACAAGTGAGGCGATGGCCGCCCAGTTCTCCGCCCCTTGATCGTGGCCAGCGAACAGCGCGTTTTTCCGATTGAGCACAATCGGACGGATACTTCTTTCCACGATGTTGGTGTCGAGTTCGATGCGGCCGTCGTCGAGGAAGCGAACGAGCCCATCCCAATGGTTCAGGCCGTAGCGGATGACTTCGGCAATGACGGACTTCGTCGAGACGCGCGCGAGCTGCTGTTCGAGCCAGGTTTTGAGCGCCAGCACGAGTGGTTTGCTCTTTTCCTGGCGCACGGCGCGGCGCTCATCGGCGCTTTTGCCACGGATCATCTTCTCGATCGCATAGAGCGCGGCGATGCGGTCCAGAGCTTCGCTCGCGATCGGCGCCGAACCGCCCTTTGCGATATCGAAGAACTGTCTTCTCAGATGAACCCAACAAAAGGCGAGCGTGATCGCATCGCCGGTCCGTGCGTCATCGGCAATGGTCTTGTAGGCCGCGTAGCCGTCGCACTGCACGATGCCGCGATAGCTCTCAAGCAGCTTCAGCCCGTGGACCGCGCCGCGGCCCGGCGCATAAGTGTAGGCGACGGCAGGCGGATCGGTCCCGCCCCAGGGCCGATCGTCGCGGGCGATCGCCCAGAAGTACCCTTTCTTTGTGCGTCCGCGGCCCGGATCGAGCACCGGCGCCACCGTCTCGTCGACCGCGATCTTGGCCGAGCCCAGAATGAGTTCCCGCAGCCGAAGATACAGCGGCTTGAGCTCCGCGGCCGCATAGCCCACCCAGAATGCCAGCGTCGCGCGTTCGATCGTGATGCCTTGGCTCAGCAACATCTGGGCTTGGCGATAGAGCGGCAAATGCCAAGCATATTTGGCAACCAGGACAGAGGCCACCATCGCCTCGGTCGGCAGCCCGCCCTTGATCAGCCGTTCCGGCGCTGGTGCCTGGACCACGCCCTGTTCGCAGGTCCGGCAGGCGTATTGGGGACGATGCGTCACGATCACCCGATATTGGGCGGGGATGACGTCGAGACGCTCGGCGGTGTCCTCCCCGATGACGTGCATTACGCCATGACAGCATGGACACGCGGCAATCTCGGGTGCGAGCGTGACGTGGATGCGGGGAAGATGGGCCGGCAGCGATCCGCGGTTGGCGCACCGTTTCTTCCTCTGGGCATCGGCCGGGGTTTCCGCCGTGTCTTTCTTGTCCTCTTGCGCATCCTGCTCGGCGATCGTCGTCTCGATATCCTCCAACGCCAATTGCATCTGCTCGTGATCAAGCCGTTCGGACCGCCGCCCAAACTGCGCGCGCTGAAGCTGCCTCAAGAGGTGGTGAAGCCGATCGTTCTGCTCCCTCACGCGCCGGCATTCTTCAATCGCCGCGTCGCGCTCGCTCGACAAACAGCTCACCAGCGCCCGCAAGGCGTCGAGATCATCCGGGAGGGCATCGATCGGCATCATCGATACTTGAATCAGATTCGTGCATGTTTTGATATCCAACACGCAATCTTGATTCAATAATCGCAGCTCTCACGAGGTCGCTGTCGGCCGCGCAACATCCCGTGCGTGCAGACGCGACCAATCCATCCCGTCAACGAGTGCCGCAAGTTGCGGCGCCGTCAGCCGCATCACGCCGTCACTCACCGGTGGCCACCTGAAGGCGCCATGCTCCAGCCGTTTCCAGAACAGAACTAGCCCCGAACCGTCCCACGCCAGAATCTTAAGCCGATCAGCCCGCTTCGACCGGAAGATGAAGATCGTTTCCGAGAACGGGTCGTGCCCCAGCGCCTCACGGACCAGAGCCACAAGGCCATCCGCGCCCTTGCGGAAGTCCACGGGCTTCGTGGCCACCAGCACCTTCACCCCAGCCGCAACCGCGATCATGTCGCCGCCTTCACGGCACGCAGCACATCCCGCAGCCAGCCGAGATCAACGCCTCGTTCCGCGCGAACCACCGCGCCGGCAATCTCGATGGTAATCACCCCGGAGACCGTTACGCCCACCGCCGCGGCAACACCGTCGTCACGGGCTTCCCTCACGATCGGTACAAACATCGGCACCTCGTCGGCCGGCAACGTCAGCAAACCGGCCCGCGCCGCCTTGCGCCAACCAAACAGATGCTGCGGCGACATGTCGTGTCGGCGCGCTACCTCCGACACCACCGCGCCGGGCGCATATGATTGCGCGACGATCCGTCCCTTGGTCGCGACGCTCCAGCGACGCCGGCGCCCCACCCCGACACGGATATCGACTCGACCCCGCGGCTCCGAAGCGTCATCTATATGGTCGACCATATGTGCGAACCGATATGCCAAAGTCGGTTCGCATCTTGCGGCTCAAATCGCGCGTTACAAGGTGGGAGCAGAGTTCCGCTTAC
>CAMLCX010000693.1 GCA_946478635.1 uncultured Pseudomonadota bacterium | reverse complement strand
CGCATGACTTCACCGGGTGCGCCGGTTAACGGGCCGGCTACCACGCCGGCGCGGTGCACTTTGAGGATTTTGCCGCCGGCATGAGTGTAGCTGCCCGGCCATGGATGGAGGCCGCGCACGCGCCTTTCAATTTCGCTGGCAGATTTTGTCCAATCGATAAGGCCGTCTTCCTTTTTCAACATCGGCGCGGGCGTGGCCAACTTTTCGTCTTGTTCGCGCGCCGCGAGGGTTCCTTCTCTAAGGCCGCGCAAGGTTTCCACCAACAAGCGCGAGCCAATCGGCGTGAGTTTCGCTTGCAGCGAGCCGGTCGTTTCATCAGGGGAGAGCGGCAGCGCTTGCTGCAAGTAAATCGCCCCGGCATCCATTTTCTCGACCAGCTTCATGGTCGTCACACCGCCCTCGCGCTCGCCGTTGATGATGGTCCATGCCGCCGGGGCCGCGCCGCGATACTTGGGCAGAAGCGAGTAGTGAACGTTCACACAACCGCGCGGCGCGAGATCGAGAACGGTTTTGGGCAAAATCCGCCCATAGGCCACGACAACGATAATCTCGGGCCGCCAGCCGCGCAGCGTCTCAAGAAATTCGGGCGTTTTGATTTTTTCCGGAGCAACCACCGGAATACCGCGCGTCTCCGCAATCCTGCGGACGGGTGAGCGCGTAGTCTTTTGGCCGCGGCCGGCTGGACGATCGGGCTGGGTGACCACGCCGACCACCGAATCGAATTGGTCTAATAGAGACTCCAGCGTATCGGCCGCGATTTGCGGCGTTCCCATGAATACAATTGGCCAACTCGTGGACATTGGAAAGCTGCCGAACTGTCGGAAGGTTGACTTGAAGGGCCTGGCGGCGATCAGATCATTACACCCGGGCTATCCCTAGGCGGTTCGACGCCCGTGCGCAGCATCTTTTTTCGTCTGCGGGTGTAGAGGTCGCGTTTCAAGCGGCTGATCCGGTCGATGAATAGTTTTCCGTCCAGGTGATCAATTTCATGTTGCAAAGCCACGGCGAGGAGCCCTTCGGCTTCGATTTTTACAGATTTTTCTTTTTCGTCGACCGCAACGACTTCGACTTTTGCGGCGCGGCGCACTTCCGCGGTGTAGTCGACCACGCTGAGACAACCTTCTTCCCAAACAATCTCACCCTCGGAACGGGTAATCACCGGATTGATGAGCTTATAAATCTGCGTGCCGGGATTTTCGTGGTCGACGTCCATCACGATGATTCGCTGCGAAACGCCTACCTGCGGCGCGGCGAGACCCACCCCCGGGGCAGCGTACATGGTTTCCAGCATATCGCTGATGAGCGCTGCCGTTTTATCGCTGAGTTTTTTCACCGGCGCAGCCACCTTGCTCAGGATCGGCTCGGGATATTTCAAGATCTCCAGTATCGCCATACCCGATAAAATTCATAACATACTGTTAGGATCGACATCAATGTGAAGACGGATGCTGCGCGAGCGCGGCAGCAGGTCGCGCGCTTGGCGCGCGAAGCTCAACAGCGTCGAGCTTTGTTTACTGCGGAGCAGAAGTTGCCAGCGGTAGCGGTTTCGCAGTTTTTCGATGGGCGCCGCCGCCGGGCCCAGCACCTGGACTTGCTCGGCGAATTTTGCATTGCGGGCTTGGAGTTCTCGCAGCGCCGCCGCCAATTCTTTTGCTTTCGTTTCGACTTCCGAAAGCTTGGGTCCATCGAGGCGCAGGTTTACCAGCCGGCCATAGGGGGGATAGTCGAGGGCGCGGCGAAATTCGCTCTCGGCGGCAAAAAAACCTTTGTAGTCATGGGCGACCAAATGCTCCATGGCGTAATGATCCGGCGCATAGGTTTGGATGATCACGCGCCCGGGATTGTCGCCTCTCCCCGCCCTGCCGGCGACCTGGCTCAATACCTGAAAGGTTCGCTCCGCGGCGCGGAAATCGGGCAAGTTCAAAGAATGATCCGCCAATAACGCGCCAACCAGCGTGACGCCGAAAACATCGTGACCCTTGGTGATCATCTGTGTGCCGACCAGGATGTCGATTTCACCCTTTTCCCAGCGGCGGATGATTTCTTCGTGGGAGCCGCGCTTTCCCGTGGTATCGCGGTCCATGCGCGTTACGCGAGCCTGTGGGACCAGATGTTTTAACGCCTGCTCGACCCGCTCTGTGCCGCTGCCGACGGCGCCGAGGGTTGCGTTCTTGCATTCCGGACAGACATCGGTCGCCGGCCGGCGAAAGTCGCAGTGGTGACAGGAAAGGCGACTTTGTTTGAGGTGCAGCGTAAGCGTTACACTACAGTAGGGACAGCGCCAGACGTGGCCGCACGAACTACACTGCAGAAAATTGGCAAAACCGCGGCGATTTAAAAAAATCAATGTTTGGAGGCCGGCTTGAAAATTCTCTCGCAGGGCGTCCGCAAAGACGCCGGAGATCAAGGGTCGATCCGGAGTCTTGCCGTCGAGCGCCGAAGGCGCGCGTTCCTTCGCCGGAACAACGCCGTGAAACTGCTTTCGAAGATCGATGGTTTCGATGATCGGAAGCGGGCGATTGGCCACCCGCCGGTTGATCTCCAGTAGTTTGTATCTTCCCTGCCGGCAGTTTTCGTAACTCTCGAGCGCGGGCGTCGCCGAGCCCAATAGGATGGGGCAATCCAAAAGCTTGGCTCTCACCACAGCCACATCTCTCCCATTATAGCGGACGCCTTCCTCTTGTTTGTAAGAGGAGTC
>CAMLCX010000692.1 GCA_946478635.1 uncultured Pseudomonadota bacterium | reverse complement strand
GACGAGGTTCGGATGCGCTGCATGCAGCAGCGACTGTCGATAACCGTCGATTATGCCGGCCATCGGATTGAGCATGTATACCGGCTTCAGCCAATCCGGAACGCTGGTTAACGGATAGGCGATGGGCGAGGCATACATCCACAGCTGGAGCAATAGCGGAAGGGCATGGCCGACGTCACGATAAAACACCTGCACAGACGACGTGATCAGAATAACTGCCAATACGAAAAGCATCTGCAATCCGAGAAGGGGAATGACCCACAACATCGCCCAGGAAAGAGCGATCTGATAATACAGAAACATTCCCGCCAGAATCATAGCCGCGACCGCGAGATCGACGAGCGCGGAGATCATTACCGCAAGAAGCAGCGTTTCCCGAGGGAAATAGATCTTGCGTACTAATGGAGCATTCGCTGTCATCGCGATCGTACCTTGGGAAACGCACGACGCGAAAAACATCCAGAAGATCAGAACGCTATAGGAGAAAATCGGGTAGGGCAGCCCTTCGCTTGGAATTCGGGCGAACATCGAGAATACAAAAGTGAATACCACCATCAGCGACAGCGGCTGGATGACAGCCCACGCAACGCCGAAGATGGTCTGCTTGTATTTCGCCCGGATATCGCGCTTGGCGAAGCTCAAAACCAGATGCAAGTTCTGGGCAAGCTCCGTGAGATGGCTAATCCCGGCGTTCTTCGACACAGTGCTCATTCGTCTCGCCTATTCCAATCCGACCGATGTGCCGAAATCGCGTTGACGCCGGCGCGATCGCTTGCCGCCGGTGTCGGTCGGGACAGCCGTGTCCTCAGCCAGGCCTTGGCCATCGGGGCGATGGCCCAGCGCAATCGGGCCATGTGGCCGCTAACGCCTCGGCGAAATACATAGATCGTTGATAATTCATCGACTCCGGTCGCCCATTTCATTTTTGTCAGTGACGTAGGCCCGAGCATATCGTAGAGATGCACATTTGCCTGCGAAAAGGCCCATCTGACAATATGCAGGTGAAGAGCCTGGCCAGGTGAATCCTTGGCATATTCCTCGAGGTAGCCACTTTTCAAGCCGGTGAGTACGCCAGCGTCAAGACCGCAAATCTGGAACGCGACTACCCTCCGTTCGCTCCGGAGAATAAAAACTCGTAACGCATCGAGTGAAGCAAACTCCCGGCAAAATCCTTCGTAGAAGCTACGTGCCGCGGGATTCTGAACGATCGAGCTTCCCAGCTTGCCCTTCCACCCCGACGCTTCGACTGCGAGCATCTGATCGAAGTTGCGCGAAATATCGCTCCAGGAAGACAGTATTTCCACTGACATCCCGGCTTTGGCCGCATTCCGCTCATAGGACAGCCAGCTTTTGCGCCGTGTCCTTCCTCTGCTGGCAAGATATGCTTCCCACGACCCTGTGCATTTCACGAATGGCGCTGCTTCGCAGAAATCGCGAAACCACCACAGGTCGGACGGCGCCTGCTCGAATGCTCGCGCCAGCTTCGAGGTGCCGGACAGCAGCGGGAATACAAGCGTAGAGACGTCGAGCTCGTCCATCATCCGGCGAAAGTCTTGGGCGGTAGGGATTCCCGACCCGCACACGTCGAACCTGGGAGAGTACGAGTTCGCCGCACCCCAGGCTACGTGCAAGGAAATCGGCCCAATGCGATGTGCGCCTTTGACGTAAGGAAACTCGAGGAGCGACGGGGGTGGCGGCCGCCACCAGCCCGAGTCGCTGCCACCGAATGACGCGAGCCATCGTTCGAACCACGCACGCGAAGTAAACAATCTGGCATCAGACACGGTATCAACGAGATCGCTTGACTCCTTCAAATTACTCACGGCAAGCCATTCCACAGCGGACGATTTGCGGCACTCGTTTTCAAGAAGCCCCCGGCCCGCGAGCTCGCGTGAGTACACAAATCTGAGAGCAGCCGGGGGAAATGCAAGTCTTAGCCAACTTGCTGAGGAATAGTAGAATAGGTTGAGCCAACAGCCAAATTTTTCGCGACGCCGGCAACGCCAATCATCGAGATGATAGAGCGAGAATGTTCAATGTGTAGGCTGCAATCCAACGCGGGCGGCAAGTCCCGATCGCCCGGTTACTGAAGGGTCGCACGGATGTTCTCCGTCAGGGATATCGTACTCACTGCATTCATCCTGGGTTTGCTCCCGGCTGTCCTCGTTCGCCCGCATTGGGGAATCCTGCTATGGACCTGGGTTGGGCTGATGAATCCGCACAAGATGACGTGGGGATTCGCGTACAACTTTCCGTTCGCGATGATCATCGGTGTCGTGACGATATTGGCCATCCTGATGTCGAGGGAACCCAAGCGTCTGCCGCTCGCGGCCCCGGTCGTGATTCTCTTAATGCTTATCTTCTGGATGACGATCACGACCGCGCTCTTCAGTCTCTTTCCGGACCTCGCATGGCCGAAATGGGAGAAGGTGCTCAAGATACAGGTCTTCATCCTTCTTACCTTGATCGTCATGCAATCAGAGGCAAGGATACGATCGCTGGTGCTGGTGGCGACCCTGTCGATCGCCTATTTCGGCATCAAGGGAGGGATCTACACAATCGCGCACGGTGGTGGCGGGATGGTCCTTGGTCCGGATGGCGGATTTATCGCGGGCAATACTGAAATTGCCCTGGCGTTGACCGTGACCTTGCCGCTGATGAGGTGGCTGCAGCTCCAAACGGAGCATGCCTGGTTGAGG
>CAMLCX010000691.1 GCA_946478635.1 uncultured Pseudomonadota bacterium | reverse complement strand
GCCGGAATCACTTTCACCGACGACCGGCGCATCCTTGAGACCTGGCTGGTCAGCGGCCGCTATCCACTTCAGGCGGTGGCCACAGGAACCGAGGAATATAACCGGCTGGCGAAAAAAGGACTGCCGATCAAACAAATTTTTCTGCCCAAAAAAGTCGCCTTAGTTCGCGCCGGCGGTTCCGGCTGCTGCATTTCAGTCTTTGCCGATGCGCCCCACCCCAATGCCGCAAAGCTGTTCGTCAACTGGTTTCTCTCCAAAGAAGGCCAGACGTTGACACATACTATGATCCCGGCAATCGACCGCTCGTCCCTGCGCACCGATGTTCCCGTCGGCCAAGTGTCGCTCGATCAACAGCGTGAACCGGGCAAAGAATACGGCTTTCCCGACGCCGATCCCAATATGGGAGCGAAGCAGGAAGAAGCCCAGAAATGGATCAAGAAGCTCTGGGAGTCGAGGGAGAAGTAAGCCTGCCGGCAGTTCCGAGTTCCGAGTTTGAAGTTCCGGGTTACTTTGAACCTTGAGCCTGGAACGTTGAACCCAGCTCAAACCATGGACCAATCCCCCGCTGTAGAGCAACTCGCCATCGCGCCTACCGTGCCGGCTGCGCGCCTGACCAAAGGTCATTTTATAATGGCGGTGGTGCTGATCACGCTCGGCTACTTTCTGATCTGGCCGGTGCTGCTGCTGCTGATCAATAGCTTTAACGCCGCTAGCGATTGGTTCGTCGAGCCGCGCCGCTGGGGCGTGAATCACTGGGTCAACGCCTTTCAACGTCCTGGACTACTCAAATCGCTCGGCAACTCGATACTGATCTGGTCGCTCTCGGTGGTCATCAGCTTTCCCGTCGGCGTCACCATCGCGTGGATTCTCGCCCGGACTAAAATTCCCTTCAGCCACACGCTGGAATTCCTATTTTGGGTTTCCTACATGGTCCCAGCGCTGCCGACCACCATCGCGTGGATCACCCTGCTCGATCCCGACGTTGGCATGATCAACGTCGGGCTGAGAAACGTACTCGGCCTGGAGCAAGGGCCGTTTAACATTTTCAGCGTGCCGGGCATCGTTTGGGCCAACCTGATGGGGCACGGCATCTCGATCAAGGTGATGCTCTTGACGCCGGCGTTTCGCAACATGGATTCGACGCTCGAGGAAGCCGCTCGCGTCGGCGGCGCGAGCAACCTGCGAACGATTTTCAAAGTCACGCTGCCGCTGATGGTCTCGCCCATGATCCTGGTGTTGGCGCTGCAACTTCTGCGGGTCTTTCAATCCTTCGAAACTGAATATTTGCTCGGATTGCCCTTCGGCTTTTACGTCTATTCGACCAAAATCTACACGCTCATTCGCGACGCCGTGCCCAACTATGGCGAAGCAACGGTGCTGGCGAGTTTGACGCTCTTGATGATCGCTTTGATCATTCCGCTGCAACAGTGGATTTTGGAGCGGCGCCGCTACACCACCATCTCCGGCGGTTTTCGCCCCGGGCTGATCGACCTCCGCGCCTGGAACTACGCCACCTTCGGCGTGATCGCCGCGCTGCTCATGCTGCTCACCATCGGCCCGCTGGCGATTCTCGTGCTCGGCAGTTTCATGGAGCGCATCGGCTACTTTGTCCTGGGATTTACCCTGGATCATTGGCGCTTCGTGCTGAACGACCCGGTGTTCGTCAAATCGTTGCGCACGACGTTGATCCTGGCCACCAGTGCGGCGGTGTTGAGCCCGCTGATCTTTTCCGTGCTCGCGTACCTGGTGGTGCGCACGCGCCTGCCGGGTCGCGGCACTCTCGATATGATGATCTGGGGCGCGGGCGCCATTCCCGGCATCCTCGCCGGGCTTGGCCTGTTGTGGGTCTTCATCGACACCCCGGGGCTGAATTTTCTTTTCGGCACGATCTGGGCGCTGATCATCGTCGTCATCCTGCAAGGCAAGACCACCGGCGTCAATATTATGAAAGGCGTGCTGGTGCAGGTGGGTGCCGACATGGAAGAAGCCGCGCGCGTCTCGGGAGCGGGGTGGATTAGAACCTACTTGCGCATTTGGCTGCCGTTGTTGATGCCGACGCTGATTTTGCTTGCAGTGATGAATTTTGTCAGCGCCGCTGGCGCCACCAGCAGCATCATCTTGCTCGCGTCCCGCGATACCATGACGCTTTCGCTTATGGCATTGGAGCTGTCGACGCCGGCGGTCAACAACCGTGAAGCCGCCAGCATCGTCAGCATTTTCATCATTCTGTTCACCGTAACCGGCGCTGTCCTGGTGCGCTATTTCGGCCGCCGCTTCGGCGTGCGCCACGACATGCGCGCCGACGAAGGCGCGCCACCACCAAGCGCGCGGGTCCCTGGCTAATTTTTGTAATCCGGTTGTAGGGGCAGGCCCCCGTGCCTGCCCTCTCGGAAGGGCAACCACAGGGGGTTGCCCCTACAACGACGACAATCGCGGTGACGTTCGACGCAACGAATCGGATTGCTTTTTCCCTGCCGCTGAAATAATCAGACCTAACGGAAAACAGGAGGATTACGATGGCTGAAACGAATATTGCGGATGCATTGGTCGAATACTTGAGTTCAAGAGGCGTCGAGAATATTTTCGGCGTGCTCGCGCATACTTCCTTCGCCATCGGCGACGCCATCGCTAGGCGGCCGCACATGCGCTTGGTCAATGCCCAGCACGAGGGCGGCGCCGGCAACATGGCGCTCGGCTAT
>CAMLCX010000690.1 GCA_946478635.1 uncultured Pseudomonadota bacterium | reverse complement strand
ATGGCGCAAAGGCCGATGCCGCCGGCGCCGAATATCGCAACCGACTGGCCGCTCCTTACTCGTAGCGTGTTGAGGATCGCTCCCGCTCCAGTCATGACCGCGCAGCCGATGATCGATGTCACATCGGTAGCGACGTCTCCCGGCATCGGCAGCACGACACGATCGGATGCCAGAGCGTATTCCGCCCACGTTGCGGCCGAATGCGACACCTGCTGGCTCTTCCACATGGCGGTGTACTGCTCTCGATCATTCAGTGTGTGATCCACCCGAGGCAAAGACGTGGTTGCGTTGTCACGGTCCACCCAGGTCGTGATCACGTGGTCGCCTTCGCGCACGTGCTTGACATCGCGTCCCTTTGCGACCACCGCTCCCGTGGATTCGTGGCCGAGCAATGCGGGCAGACGGCGTCCCGGTCGCGGCGGGCGCCCCATCGTATGAAGCTGCGAGTGGCAAACACCGCTGGCAAATAATTTGACGAGCACCTGATCCGGTCCTGGGTCGGGAAATTCGACTTCATCTACGATCAGGGGCTTCTTCGGTTCGACGAAAATCGCCGCGCGGCCTGTTGTGCTCATGTCGCTCCATCCGTTGCGCCGGCGCGCGCGCGGCTAAAACACGAGCGTCTAACTCCTGCGCAAAACACCGCCGCACGAAACATTTAGCGCAACCCTAATTCTTTTAGCGCTTGCCTGAGATAACTCTGATCGACGTATTTTTCCGGATTGGGAAGCGGACCTTTAAAGCCGTTCTGCTCGGCGTAGATATCGACAACGGTCTTGAGCCCGTCCATTTCGATATCTAGTTCCGGGTGCCACGCCTGATGCGCCAAATAGTAGTCGAGCCCTTTTTCAGCGAGCGCCGGCGTCAGTTGAAACTCCTTCGCCAGAAATTCCGTCGCGCTTTTTTTATCCTGTTCGAACCATTTCTTTGCTCGCACCACCGCTTTGAGGAAGCGCACGACGAGCGGACGATTTTTTTCGGCCCAACCGCGCCGGATGGAATAGGCCGATAGGAGATAGTTCGGTAGTACGTCCGCGATGCGGCCGATCACATTGAAGCCCGCGTCTTGCGCTTGAAAGGCGTAGGGAACCGCCTGCATGGCCGCGGCGATCTGGCCCGCGCTCATGGCGGCAAACGACGGTCCGGTGCCGCCGACGGCGAGCAATTTATAATCGCGCGGATACTCAAGCCCTTTCAATTTGAGCGCCCTCCGCAGGACAAACGCGGTGCCGGAGGTCAGCGTCGAGGAGCCGATCGTCGCGCCGCGCAGATCTTCCCAGGTTCGGTAGTTCTTGGCGCCGATCAACATATGCGTGATCTTGCTCCCGCTCGCGATCATCGCCAGATCCATGCCCTGTTCCACCGCGGCAATCGGCCCGTCGTTGGCCAGCAGGCCGGCGGAGATCGAGCCGGCGATCAGCGCCTGCACACCGGGCGCCGTACCGCGCATCACCACGACTTCGACGTCAAGCCCTTCGCGCTCGAAATATTTTAGTCGCCACGCGGCCCAGAGATGACCGTACCCCAATACTTTGGACGAGACCCCGACGGGAAATTTGACTCTCTCCTGTGCTTCCAGCGCCGATGTCAAAAATAATAGGCTCAACAGGAGCGCGGTCAGCGTTTGTTTCACGATGGACTTCGTCTCCGCCACACTGAAACCTACTGCTTGTAGATTCGGTCGATGAAGCCGCTCTTCTCCAGCTCGCGCACGATACTCTCGTCGACCATATCCTCGAAGCGAAGCTGCGCGCCCGGTTTTCGGCCGGTGGCTTCCTTGATCTGAACTTCAGTGCCCGCACGCGTCACCAATGGCACCGCGTCGTAGAGTTTCGCGCTCGCGCTGTAGGCTGCTTCCAAGTAATCCTCGTTGGTGGTCCGAGCGTATTTAGCCATTATCTTTTTACTCTCATCCTTGCGGGTCTTGACGAAATGCACCGCTTCAATGTGGGCCATGATGACCTTCTTTACCGTTTCTCGTTGACGCGTTAAATAATTTCGAGTGGTCGTTGCGCAAATATAGGGGAATTCAAATCGATTCTGAAAATCGGCCGTGCTGATCAGCACGCGGAACGGCATGCCTTTGGTCAAGTGAATAATTCCAGGAGGCGAGGGAAAGCCGGCGATTCTGCCGACGCGAAACGCCGCGGCGCGCTCCGACGAGCCGCCGACCTGTATGATCGGCACCTGTTTGTCGGGCTCCAGGCCCAGACCGCGAATCAGCGCCCGCGCCGCCACATCGGAGGCACTGCCATGCCGGCTGATACCGATGCTTTTCCCCTTCAGGTCCTCCGCCGATTTGATCGCCTCGCTGACCACCAGTTCGTAGGGCAGCGAATTGAGATAGCAGGAAACAATAACCAGATCGGCGCCGGCGACTACGGCGCTGGCCACGCCGCCGCCGGAGGCATTGGCGACCTGCACGTCGCCGGCCACAAGACTCGATACGCTGGTGGTGGTGCTGGGAATGAACAACAGGTCGGCGTCCAAACCGTTCTTCTTATAAAAACCCCGATCCTGGGCGAGAAACCAAACTGAGTTGCTGGTCTCCAAAGCGCTATGCGACAGTCGGATTTTTTCCTGGGCTCGCGCATCGTCCAAAAAAGCATGATTGGCCAGCCCCAGCAGTGCGGCAAGCAACAACGATTGCATTGCATGTTTCATAGCGTCTTCCTAGTAACCGACGACGAAAACGGATCG
>CAMLCX010000689.1 GCA_946478635.1 uncultured Pseudomonadota bacterium | reverse complement strand
GCGGACAAGGTAATTCGATGATTTCGGATCGCGGAATGCGGATTGCGGATTTGGGGTCAAGAAGAACGGAAGGAATTTTGATCGATTTTCGCGGCGCTGTCATTGTGAAATCCGCACTCATCCGATGAATGATTCGAAACGTTCAAATAGTTCAAACCGTTAAAGCCGTTCAAGATGTTTACGAACTCGAAGTCAAAACGCAAAGTACAAAAGCGTGATCGATTGAATCTCTACGGGTTCATTCCCCGCAGCTTGCTGCGTCTTCGCAACGCTCAATCCGAAGTCCGTCATTCCCGCATGTGTTTAGCGGGAATCCAGGCGAATCCCGAACTGGACCCCCGATTGAGACATTTGGGGGTGACGCCTTTGGGCTCTTTCCATCGCATCCTTCTGATACCCCGCAGCTTGCTGCGGGGTGGTTCATTCGAGTTTTGAATCCAAACCTTTAGAGAGCCAAATTCAAAATCCGAAGCTCGCGACATATTCAAATGATCGAAAGGAGAAATTTCTAGCGGGCTGTTACGGATTTGGAAGTTCGGTTCGGGGATGTGAGTTTGTTTCGGGCCGCGGGGCTTGTTTCGATATGCGGATTTCGGATTTTGCATAGCAAAACCGCTCGTAAAACCCGAAGCTCCAAGACGGGAGGATGACCATGAAAGCGAGAGATCTTCGTTGGTGGTTTGCAACCTTACTGGTCACTGCATCATGGCTGGGCGTGTGCGCGCAAGCAGCGCAAAAGGATTTGCAACGACTCACGGTCGGCTACACGCCCATTGCCGGCGCGGCGCTGCCGCTTTTCATCGCGGTGGAAGAAAAAATTTTTCAAAAGCACGGCTTCGATATCTTCCCTGTTTTCATGGGCGGCTCCCCTCTGATCAACTCGGCGATCCTCGCGGGAGAATTCCCCATCGGTTACACGGGCGGCGGCGCGGTCATCGCCAGCCGGCTTGGCGGCAGTGATTTGATCTCCATCGCATCGCCGCTGCCGGTGCTCACCATCGACGGCTGGTCCAAGCCGGAGATCAAATCCATCGGCGATCTGCGGGGCAAAAGAGTCGGCGTCACACGCTTCGGCGCGTCGAGTTATTTCTCGGCGCTCTCCATGTTGGAATCGGGCGGCGTGAAACCTAGCGAAGTTACGTTCATCCAGAACGGGGGTGTCGGCGAGTCCTACGCGGCGCTAGTGGGCGGACGCGTGGATGCCTGCATGATCGGCTACCCTTTCGGCCTGAACGCGAAGAACGCCGGCTTCAACCTGCTTTTCCGGCCTTCGCAAACTGAATACGGTCTCTTCCCCACCGCGGTCATCGCGGCGCGCGAATCGTGGCTCAAAGAGCCAAGGAACCGCAAGATGGCGATCGAGTTCCTGCGCGCCATGAACGAAGCTCAGCAACTCGCCAGGGAAAACGCTTCGGCAAGCAAGCGCGCGCTCAAGAAATTCACTCGCGTCGACGATGATGCCTCGCTGCAAGGCAGCTTTGAATACTACAGGGACGCCTTCCCCAGCTCGATCAAAGTCATCGAGAAAGCGATGGCCAACGCGCTCAAATTCGTCGACCATCCCAAGGCCAAGCAGTTCGACGTGCGGCAGTCCTTCGACAACAGTTTCGTAGACGAAGCGATGAGATGAAAACCGGAGGCAATGCAGTGGAGTCATAGCGTGTGTTTCAGGACAACGCGCGGGAGAAAGGCATGATGAAGGCGTTTGCCGGTCTTGCGCTTTGTGCCATGCTCTTTGCGCTCTGCGTGTCAGCCGAGGCGCAGCAGACAGGGAAAGTCCCGAGGGTAGGATTCCTAGGCGCTACCCCCGACCCTGCCCGCACTGAGGCATTCCGACAGGGCCTGCGCGAGCTTGGGTACATAGAGGGCCAGAACATCACCATTGAGTATCGATGGGCCAATGGGAAGTTCGAACGGCTCCCAGATCTCGCAGCGGATCTCGTAAGTCTCAAGGTCGATGTGATTGTTACGGTAGTTACTCAAGCTTCTCTCGCAGCAAAGAAGGCTGCGGGGGTAATTCCAATCGTCATGGTGGCCGTTTCCGATCCTGTGGGCTCCGGGCTGGTCGCCAGTCTGGCCCGGCCGGGGGCGAATATCACGGGAACCTCCTCCATGACCGCCGAAGTAGTCGGCAAACAGCTGGAGCTGCTCAAGGAAACATTTCCCAAGATCACCCGAGTAGCCGCGCTCTGGAATCCTGCCAATCCAGTCTTCCAGGCGCTCCAGTTGAACGAAACAAAAGTTGCGGCCCGGGCGTTGCGCCTGCAGCTTCAGATCCTGGAGGCTCGGGATGCCAACGAGATCGAGCACGCCTTTGCCGCGATCGCCAGAGATGGTACGAGGGCACTTCTTGTCTTAGGTGATCCGGTGTTCACCGCTCTCCGTGGGCGGATCACAGAGCTTGCTACAAAGCATGGCGTCCCGTCGGTAAGCGGGGTGCGAGAGTATGCGGAGGCTGGGGGACTCATGACCTACGGGCCGAGCTTTCCCGCCATGTACCGGCGCGCGGCTTACTATGTGGACAGGATCTTGAAGGGCGCCAAGCCGGCGGACTTGCCGGTGGAGCAGCCGACGAAGTTTGAACTCATCATCAATCTGAAGGCCGCCAAGCAGATTGGCCTGACGGTTCCGCCGAATGTGCTGGCGAGAGCCGACAAGGTGATCAGATGATTGCGGATTTCGGAATGTGGATTGCGGATTCAAGAAG
>CAMLCX010000688.1 GCA_946478635.1 uncultured Pseudomonadota bacterium | reverse complement strand
GTCGTGCTCGTGTGTCGATGGGACTTGGTCTTTTCGCTCGGCCGAAGCAGTTGGATCGAACAGGAACAGGTCGGCAACGTATGTCCGCCGTCAACGGGGTTGGTATATTCCAAGATGACTCCATCATAGGGATCGCCGGCGCTTTCTTTGAGCGCCTGCAGGCTCGCGTTGGTTTCTTCCCAGGCATAGCGGTAGGGCGGCGCCTGGAAACTATTCTTGATCCAGGTCGGACGCGCGTGCGAGAAAATCTTCGATGAAAAATTTTCCGGCTTCTCGACCGGTTGCTGCTGCGCCTTAAAATTCTCTTGGATCATCGCGCCGAAGTGCGTGACCAGCCTCACATCGAGGCCGTCAAGCCACATGACCGGTTCGGTCGAGTTGTTGAAATGATCGTGCCAGGTCCAGTTCGGCGTTGTGATGAAGTCGCCTTCGAACATCGGAAAGCGCTCGCCTTCGACGATCGTGTAGGCGTTGGGCGTGCCTTTGACGATAAAACGGATCGCCGCCGCCGTATGGCGGTGCGCTGCGGCGATCTCGCCGGGCTTTACGAGCTGGACGGAGATATGCACGGTGTTGGTCATTCCAGCGGCGAGCCCGGGATTTCTCATCTGAATCGTCCGGCGGCCGGCTTCTCCGGTGGTGATCAACTCTCCCGCCCAATTGAGCGCCTCGAAGATATCCTTCCCTTTCCACAGGTACGGCTTTACCGTCTGGGACCATTCCGAGTGTTCCCAATGGCCTTTTAGGTTTCGATCCTTCATCCACTGACTGAGATCCTGCAGATCCATAGAATCCTCCGTGTAACCTTATCGAGCGCTAGAGAGTATTTTCATTACAAACGGCGACATTCCTGTCAAGCCGAAAGCGGCGATAGGCGAGCTGAAACCGGTTCGTGCGGGAGTAACCAAAAACCAGCGAGGAAAAAACTATTGTGATGAACGGAAGGATTTGAATCGCCGCAGCACCTGCATCGACCGCTGCGCCAGGCGCCGCGCTGCGCTTACTGAACTTGATGGTTCATTGGCGGCACTTGCTACAGCGGAGGACAATTGCTCCAGTGCACGGTCAATAATCGTCTGCGCCGCGCCAAGCGCCCAACTGTCGGCATCCAACTTGTTTTGAAAGGTCAGCTTCTCAGCGTCGAAGCAGTGGGCAAAACTGCGAACCCATAAACGGTGCGACCCCTGTTCGGTTTGCAGCCACACACAGGCCTCGGGGAGCCAAGATTGAGGACCGACAGGATAGGATGCGGCCCGAATCCCGCAACCGCGGTGCTTGATGGAATCTAAAATTATTTCTTCGGCGGTCATTGAGTGTACCTGCAAGCGGACTGATCGAGAGATTGTCCACCGCAAACGGCATACCAACCGCGGATTTGGCATTTTAACGCATTTTTACACGGGTTTGCGTTCTATCGCGTCGCGGGGACGCACGTAAAAAGGTTTAGCCCGGTTAAACTTTACTAATCCTTGTCGGGTGTTTGACAGCAAATCACGATTATGGAAACTGCGGTCGAGGAGTCTACCAGAATGAGTTATTCACCAAAGCGGTTTCTGGCGGGATTGCTAGGCTGGCTTTTTATCTCCGGTTGCTTGATCGACCGGATCGGCGGCGCCTTTACCCATGCGCCCGAAGAACTGGAGAAAAACGCGTCGTCGGACGCGCGTAACCTCATCGCTCAATCCTTTCAGGGCATCGATGCCTCCAAGCTCGTGGACTTCCACGCTCACATTCTCGCCATCGGCACGAGCGCCCGGGATGCCTTTGTGAATCCGCGCATGATGAGTGGCATGAACCTCGAGCGCCTCAAATTTTGGATTTACAAAAGTTCATCCGGCATCCGCCATGAAGAAAACGCCGACGAGGAGTATGTTGCCAGGCTCGTTCGTCTGGCTCGCGGCATCAAACATGGTGGTAAGTATCGCATCCTGGGCTTCGACAAGCATTACAACGCCGACGGCACCGTGAATCTCAAAAAGACCAACATGTATGTGCCCAACCAGTACGTGGTCGAACTCGCGCAAAAATATCCGGACATCTTTCTGCCGGTGATCTCGGTGCATCCCTACCGGTCCGATGCTTTGCAGGAGTTGGACAAATGGGGGAGAGCCGGAATCAAATATGTGAAGTGGCTTCCCAATGCGATGGGCATGGATCCGGCAAACCCGGCCGTCGAGCCCTATTATCTAAAAATGAAGGAGCACAGGATGATTCTTTTGTCCCACGCCGGCGAGGAGCAGGCGGTGGAAGCCGAGGAAGATCAGCGACTGGGAAATCCGCTGCGCTTGCGCAAACCGCTGGATATGGGCGTGCGCGTAATCGTCGCCCACGCGGCGAGCCTCGGTGATTGTGAGGATCTCGACGCCGGGGCGGCGCAAAAGGCAAATTGCTTCGACCTGTTTGTGCGCTTGATGGACGAGAGCAAATATCGCGGGCTGCTATTCGGCGAAATTTCCGCCATGCTGCAGTTCAATCGCATGCCCGTGCCCCTCGCCACCCTTCTCAAGCGGCAAGACTTGCATTCCCGTCTCGTCAACGGCAGCGACTATCCGTTGCCGGCGATCAATGCGCTGATCCGCACGCGATCGCTTGCCCGCGATGGTTTCATCACCGCGGCAGAGCGCCAGGCGATTAACGAAATTTACGACTACAATCCGCTGCTGTTCGATTTCGTCTTGAAACGGGCCATCCGTCACCCCGAGACGAAA
>CAMLCX010000687.1 GCA_946478635.1 uncultured Pseudomonadota bacterium | reverse complement strand
GGGACACGCTGCTCAACCTGGAAAAACTCGATGATGCGAGAGCGATCGGCAAGCTCCTGACGGTTTAACCTGGCGAGATCTGGATTGCGGAGAGCTCAAATCGTTCAAGCTGTTTTGCGAGCGTGTTCCAATCGTTTCGGATCAAACGAGGAGATTTCTGCTCACTGCACGGATAGGCGAGAGTTCGTTGGGGGATTTCCATAGGGTTGACATCACAATCTGACAATCTTAGCCGTGGGGCCTGGCATTGAAGCCGGAAATGACTCCCACCCCCTTAATTTTCCGCGCTCGATCATGCGCTTGCGCAGCTTAATGACTCGCTCCGACAAATCGCCAAATTCCTCGACCAGATAAATGAACGACAAATTCGTGTCCCAAAAAATTCGGCTCACTTCCAACTCCCGCAGATCCGGCTGACATATTCATCGGGATCTTCGCCGCCCCAGATCTCTTTCCCCAATCCCGCAAGTCCAAGGATCGGGTCGGTTTTTTTGGAACCCTTTCTCTGCGCGGCGAACTTTTCGCTGTACCAGTCCAGCAATGGCTGATACTTCACCGGAATATTTTCCTTCTCGGGCGTCACTTTTCCTCGGCGCCGTTTCGGATCGAAGTCATCGGTTTCTCGATACAGGCGACGAGTGTTTTGGCCGGAAGCATAGAGCGTCCGGTAACAACCCGGGTTCGGCGGACGGTTAGTGACACAATGTTGGTAGGCGTGCACTTGAACACTCGGTCGTAGCCCTCCGGATATCTTTTCTTGCCGCGCGCGTTTGACTATTTCGGTAACGGTAAAATCCTCGCGTCTTGGATTTTCCCGGTGCAGGAGAGCAACGATTATCCAGGTAATTAAATCATGCTTGTGTCAATAGGCTGCTCAATTGGCAGGCTCAGAGTAAATCCCTCACGCTTGTCGACTCGCATATTACCGACGGGCGGCGCCGGCGGCGAGGAACCCGCCGGTGAAACGGCGACATGATTCGCTTATTCCGTTCCGAAACATCGTCGAAGAAATTGACGACCGCGATGATGAAAGAGCCGGTTACGTTCGCGGGGAATGCACAGGCGAATACCGCGCTTCTAGGCAAGCAAACTAACTCCTGAATAACGGCTAATTTTGCTCTCCTACGACAATATCCTCAATGGCGAGATGAGCGTCGTCGGGCCGCGCCCGTGGGTGGCGGCGCAGGCGGCGTACTGCTCGCCCGCCGATGGCCGGCGCTTCGACTGCAAACCCGGGATGGCAGGATGGGCGTGGATTCACGGACGCAACCGGCTTCCCTCGGACCAACGCGTGCGCCTGGATCTGTGGTACGTGGATCACTGGTCGTTGGGGTTGGATTTTCATATTTTGGCAAGAGCGTTTGTGCTACTTTTCCGGCGTGACGGGGTCTATGCGGAGCAGGGAGCCGGGAGCGTGGAGCTTCGAGCAGGGGGCAGGGAACTGGGACGCTGAAAGCAGAAGTTGCGTCATTTGCGTTCGTTGCGTTGCTGAAAGCGGGGAGCGACTCGATTTCGGATTTGCGAAAAGCACGGCGCACGGCGCATGGGCAGGGAGCCTCTCGAACATTGCGTAATTCGGATTGCGGATTTCCGGAAAGCAAGCATGGGGCAGGGAGCGCTGAAACAGAGGTCAGAAGCCGGAAGAAGGTTTAGGAATGGGGATTTTGGATTTTCGGAACGTTGAACGTAACAACACAATCTGCGCAACAAACGCAAACAGAATGCAAAGAGTGGGAGAAACATCAGTGTCTGAAGTCGTTATCGTTGGCGGTTCGGCGGCGGGGCTCTTTGCGGCTTACTGCTGGCGCGCGAGGGCAAGCGCGTAAAACTTTTCGACGCCAACAACGTGGAGCATACGACGGCGCGCACGCTGATCACGACCTCGCGCTTGACCGAAGTGCTGGGATTTTATCCGCGGGAAGCCGTCGTCAATGAAATCCACGAGATCGAACTCTTCTCGCGGCGGCGCTCGGTCACCATCCCGATGAAACAAGCGGACCTGGTGGTTGAGCGCGCGGCGATTGTTCGCCTGCTCGCGAAAAAGGCTCTTCAAGCCGGTTTGCGGTGGCTGTGAATTTCTTGATCTTGCGCGGGTGCCCGGCGGCGCTACGGTGACGATTCAAGATAACCGGCGGGATCGTATCGAGAAGATCAAAACCACAACTCTGATCGGCGCCGATGGCACCTTCAGTCGCGCGGCAAAAATTGCCGATCGAGACGGCCACGAGACCACGCCGATCCTGCAGGCGATCGTCAACCTTCCGGAGGGGGCGCGCAAAAATACCACGCAGGTCTGGTTTGCGCCGGCCGCGTTGGTCGTCCAGAACGGGCGTATAAGATGAGATTTCACCGCGGAGACGCTGAGTACGCCGAGAAACGAATTTTATGAAGCAAAACTCCGAACTCTGCGACCTCTGAGCCCTCTGCGGTGAATCCTTCTTTTCCACTTTGGTTGCGGCTCCGCCGCGCTGTGCCTCTGCGGCAGGCGAAATTCTATTTAGCCACGGAGCACACCGAGGCCACAGAGAACTTTTTCTCCGGGTGCTCTGTGATCTCTGTGGCAAACACTCCTGGGCTTCTACTTCCCGCTTTTGCGAACTTTGCGTTCTTTGCGGCTAAATTTCTTCATCTTTTTTGGTTGCGGCTCTGCCGCGCCGTGCCTCTGCGGCAGGCGAAATTCTATTTAGCCACAGAGCACACCGAGGTCACAG
>CAMLCX010000686.1 GCA_946478635.1 uncultured Pseudomonadota bacterium | reverse complement strand
AGCTTGCGCTCGTGCCCAATGTCAAGCATATGACCTTTTGGGACGGCAGCGGCGCGTTGATTGCTCTACAGGACTTTTTCGAGCGCCATCCGATTCAAAAAACTTTGAACCTTGAACCTTGAACTTTTGAACGAGATCAATTTAGGAGATATCGGCATATGAAAATTCGAGCATTCGTCGCGGCTGTCCTGTGGGCTCATGTAAGTTTGTTGTTTAGCGGAGCGGGTTACGCTCAAGACAAGGGCAAAGGCGGCAGCGACGCTATCCTGCAACTCTACAACGCCGCAAAGAAGGAAGGCACCGTAGTCATCTGGGGACCCACGGACGCGATTGTTTATCAACGGATGCAGGAGGCGCTGGACAAACAGTACCCTGGCATCAAGATCGAGAACTTCGAAAGCATACCCGAGCCGCTCGTCCAGCGAATCATCGCCGAAAGCCAGGCAGGAAAACCCGCAGCCGTTGACGTCATTCAGTCCGGGTCGTTGCGGGCACTGCGCCCTCTGATCGATCGCGATATGCTGGCGCCCTACGCGGGATGGGAAAAAGACTTTGGCCTTGACGCGGTCTATGCGAACCAACGCTTTGTGGGCGGTTACAATCTCACCTTGCCGATCGCCTACAACACCAAGATGGTGAGCGCCCAGGAAGCGCCGAAGACGTGGGAGGATCTCGCCGATCCGAAATGGAAGGGCAGGAAAATCATTATCGAGGCCCGGCTGGTGCCCTTCGCCATGCTCGGCACGGAATGGGGCAAGGGCAAGGTAACCGAACTGACCAGGAAAATACTTTCACAACAGCAGCCGCTAATCGTTCAAGGCGGCACCACCGTTGCCAACGCGCTGGCCGGCGGGCAGGTTTCGATCGCGGTGGGCACGTACGCTTTTACGATTGAAGGTTTAAAAAAACAGGGGGCGGCCGTGGATTGGGTTGCAGTCTCGCCGTTGCCGGTCCTGACATCGGCGGAGGGAGTTCTCAAAACCGCGCCGCATCCCAATGCGGCTCGGTTTTTTGCGGGATGGATGGGAACCCCCGAGGGGCAGAAGATAAGATATGCATCTCGGGGCCAGGCTATGGAGGTCGGCAGAAACGCGATCGGCAACGTTGCCGAAAGAATTAAGAGCCAAAAACCGGCCATCATTTTGGAAACCGATAAAACTTTCACGTCGATTCTGGAAATTCAGCGCGAGTTGGGGAAATTGCTCGGCGCGCTGCGGTGACTTGTTTCCGGCCGATTTAAGTGCGGCGATGGCACGGCGCAACTGGATGTCATCCTGAACGACAGAGTGTGTGAAAACTATGTTCATGGTTCGACGGCGCTCACCACGAACGGGACGGCTTGGTTAGAATCCAAGTACTTATCCGCTCACCCTGAGCTGAGTCGAAGGGTTCCGATCGAGTTTTCACACAGTCTGACGAAGTGAAGGATCTGTTTTGACCAATGGCGGCGCATCTCGAGAGCGTTCAATCGCGCGCAAGCAGATTCTTCGTCGCGATGCTTCATAGAATCACATGGCGCGGCATCCCTGCCGGTAGTCTACAGAGATAAATTCGTCCTATGAGCGTAGCGCAACCCACTATAGAATCTCGGCCGCGCCCGCGATCACGGCCGTGGATGCGTGGATTGTCCGTTCGATCCTTCGCGTTCGGGTCGACCCTCGCGGTTGTTTCTTATCTGGTTCTGGTTCCGCTCATCATGCTGCTTTACGCCAGCGTCAAGAGCACGCAAGATAAGCTGCCCTTCGAGGCCACGGGAACGACGCTCACGAATTACACCGATGTGCTAACCAACCCGGCGACGCTGCCGATCTTTCTCAATACGTTTCTGTTCACCGCCGGCTCGCTCGCCGTGGGGTTGCCGCTGGCGGTGCTCATGGCGTGGCTGTTGGAGCGCACCGCGGTCCCTGCCCGCCGCTGGATCGCCGGGCTCATCCTCGTGCCGATGACGATTCCGTCGCTGCTGTCGGCAATCGCCTGGATTCAGCTGCTCGACCCACGCATCGGTCTGATTAACGTCGTGTTGCGAGCGTTCCTTGGACTGTCGGGCGACAGCGGGCCGTTCGATATTTATTCCCTCTACGGTATGTGCTTCGTGCAAGGTTTGCGCCTGGTGCCGTCGGCGTATCTGATGATCGCGGCTTCGTTTCGCGCCATGGACCCGTCGCTGGAAGAGCAGAGCGCCATGGCGGGTCGGGGTGTCGCGCAAACGACCCTCCGCATCACCTTGCCGATCATGCGTCCCGCGCTGCTCGCGATGTTGATTTACTACATTATCGTAGTCATCGAATCCTTCGACATTCCGGGGCTGCTCGGTTTCACCGCGCGCATTCGCGTGCTGAGCACGGCGATTTACTGGGCCACACATTCGGAAGTGGGATTGCCCGACTACGGATTGGCTTCGGCGTTGGGCGCCCTGATTCTCGCTGTTGCGCTGCTGCTCATGTGGTTCTATCAGCGCTTGACCGCGCATCAGGAAAGATTCACGACGATCACGGGCAAGGGCTACCGGCCGCGGCAAATCAATCTCGGCGCCTGGACGGCGCCGGCGACGGCTCTCTGTGTCGTGTACGTAGCCCTGGCCGTCGTGCTGCCGTTTTTGATGCTGCTCTGGACCAGTATGCAGCCGTTCTACGCGGTCCCGTCGGCGGATTCGCTGGCTCGGATCAGTTTGGCAGGCTACTTCAAGATTTGGCAGGAAGGTACGGTCATTCGCGCTCT
>CAMLCX010000685.1 GCA_946478635.1 uncultured Pseudomonadota bacterium | reverse complement strand
TTACCAGTCAACAGTCGTTTCCCCACCATCACTCCATTACTCCAATACTCCATCACTCCGGAGCTGTTGAATCGTCTCTTCGCTGTAACCCACCACGTCGCGCAGCACGGCTTCGGTATCCTTGCCGAGCACGGGAAACTCCCAGCGCCGCGTCAATTTGGCATTGGCGAATTGCAGCGGAAAATTCGGCAGGACAACGCGCCCGAGCCGCGGGTTGTCCACTTCGACGATAAACCCGCGCGCTTTGAGCTGGGGATCGTTGGTGAGATCTTCTCCGGTTTGCACTACGCCGGCCGGCACTCCGACTGCCTGCAAGCGGTTCATGACCGCGAAGGCGTCCTGGCCTTTGGTCCAGCGCGAGACTATTTCGTTGAGGTCGTCGCGGTGCTTGAGCCGATCGCTCAGAGTTCTGAAGCGCGAGTCATTGGCGGCGTCTGATCCCAAGACCTTCGCAAGGGCCGTCCACTGCTCTTCGTTGTCGGCCGCGATCACGCACCAGCGATCTTCGCCTTTGCACGGGTAGCAATCGTGCGGCGCTGCCGCGGGCGAGGCATTGCCGATGGGCTGCGGATCGATGCCGCTGGCGGCGGCTTCCATCAGGCTCGGTCCGATCATGAACGCGGTCGCTTCCGATTGCGCCAAATCGATGAACGCGCCTTTCTTGTGGCGGTCGCGGTGCAGCACGCCGGAGATAATGATGATGGCGCAGAGCACGCCGGAAACATAATCGGGAAAAACCGTTTGCGAGCCGATGGGCGGATTGGTGACGCCGGGGTGATTCCACAGATAGGTCAAGCCGGTAAACGCCGTAATGTTGACACCGACGGTCGAGAAATGGCGCTTCGGTCCCGTCGTACCAAGACCGGGCATGCGCAAGTTAACGATGTCCGGCTTCACTTTGCACAACTGATCGTAAGCCAAGCCGATGCGCCCGACCACATCGACGCTGTAATTGTCGAGCACCGCGTCGGCTTTGGCGATGAGATCGTGCAGCACGGACTGTCCCTTGGGATGTTTGAGATTGACGGTAAACGAGCGCTTGTTGCGGTTGAATTCCAAAAACCGCGGCGACACGTTTGGATCTTCGCCGGTGCCGAAAAAACGGAACGGGTCCATGCCGCCCTTGCTGGATTCGATTTTGATCACATCCGCGCCGAGTTCGGCCAAGATCGTCGTGCCGTAAGGGCCGGCGAGCACGTGATCGAAGCTCACGATGCGCATGCCGTCCAGCGGACCGTTGCCGGTATTAGCGCTGGCACGGGGTTGTTCCGATAGCCGATGCGCGCCGGGCTCTTCACTTCTCTCCCCCGTACCGGGGGAGATGTAAGAGGGGGTCCAGCTATTCAACAGCGGCACGCTGCGCACCGGAACCCGTTCACCATCGATAACAAAAGGCATGGCCGGCTGTTTGGTTTTGCCAAAGCCATCGTGATCCACCGGCGCCATGAAACCACGGCCCTGCACGTGCTCGTCCAGGGCGAAGCCCATCGGCGTGTTTACCGGCACGCAGGGAATACCTTTTTCCTGTAGCAGATCGGTAATCTCAGCCCTGGTGAACTGACGGAGGAACGCCTCGACGGCGGGATTGAGCTCATCGGCGTGAGCGCGGCGATAAAGATTGTTGAGCCAATCCGGCGCGTCGAACACCGCTGCATGATCCTTCCACACGGTCAGAAATAATTTCCAGTGCTGGCGCGTCACATAGAGATAGACGAACCCGTCGCGGCACGGGAAAATGCGCGCCGGCGCCACCGAGCCATGCTGGCTTCCGGCGCGTTTCGAGTTCTGCTTCTCGTTGGCCCACAGGCGAATGATATGTTCCTGGGTCGCCAGGGTTTCCTGCATCGAAGCGTCGACATGATCGCCCTGCCCCGTGCGTTCGCGCCGGTAGAGCGCAGCCAGCACGCCGGCGGCGGCGAACACGCTTGCGAAGTAATACGCCTGAGTTTCCGGCGGGCGCACCGGCGCCATCGATGGATCGCCGGAGATGTATAGGAACCCGCTCTGCGCCAGCGCGACCAGATCGTTGCACGCTAAATTCTTCTTCGGCCCGGTCTGGCCAAAGCCCGTGATCGAAGCCATCACGATGCCGGGATTGAGCGCCGCCAGATCCTTGTAGCCAAGCCCCTTCGCATCCAGTTCACCCGGCTGGAAACTCTCGATCACCACGTCCGCCGCTTCGACTAACTTCCGAAACGCCGCGCGGTCGGACTCTTTGTCCAGGTCAAGCACCTTGCTCGCTTTCCCCGCATTCAGATGCGCAAAGGTCGTGCTCAGCCGCTTGCCATCCGCGGCTTGCACGAAAGGCGGTAAATTGCGCACCGGGTCTCCTCCCGGCGGTTCGATCTTGATCACTTCCATGCCCAGATCGCCGAGCATGCGGCCGCACAGTTGCCCGCTCAAGCCGGTTAAATCCAACGCCCTGAAACCATCTAAAAATGAAACGGTCATAATCGGTCCTTATAATTTTCTTTCCACTCTAGTTCAAAAATCTCCCCTCACCCCTCTTTTCAAAGAGAGGTAATCTTTCGGATCGGAGCAAAGTCCCCCTTTGATAAAGGGGGAACAAGGGGGATTTTCAAGCACAGACTGAGATCGTCACTTACGCTCCGACATAGCGGCTGCGCATATTGTTGAGAATCTCCGCCGCCTCTTGCACCATTCTTTCGACGATCTCTTTCGCCGGCCTGGCATTTTTTTCTTCCGTCAACATGCCGGCA
>CAMLCX010000684.1 GCA_946478635.1 uncultured Pseudomonadota bacterium | reverse complement strand
AGGACCTTTTCCTCCGGATGCGCTTTCCAGATCACGTTGCGCGCCACGCCGTAGATTTCCGCTAGAGTGTACAGGGGAACCAGCGCCGCCTCTTCCATCAGGATGCGGCCGATCTGTTGCAACAGCACGACGCGCTTTTTTTCGTCGCCGGTCTTATGCTGTTCGTCGATCAAGCGGTCGACCTCGGCGTTTTGGAAACTTACGCGCTTGGTTCTTCCGGACCGGTAATATTGATCGTAGACCGTGTCCGCGTCGATGGCCGGCCGGCCAACATAGTAAAAGGGAATCTTGCCGCCGTTAACGCCGTCCGAACCCCAAAAAATGGCGAATTCCTGAGAGACGAGCTCGGTCTTTACGCCGGCTTTCGCGAGCTGATCGGCGACAACTTGGCAAACCTCCCTTGCTTTGGGATAGCGGTCTGGCGAAAAATGGAGTTTGACCTCCAAACCATTGCCGAAGCCGGCTTTGGCCAACAGTTCCTTGGCTTTTTTCGGATCGTAGGGATAGCGCTTGGTCTTGGGGTCGTAACCAATCACGTTGGTGCCCAACGGTCCGTTCATGACATAACCGTTGCCCTCGTAGATATGCTTGATGATGACCGTCGGATCGACGGCGTAGTTGAAGGCCTGGCGCACAAGCTTGTTGTCGAACGGCTTGTGCGCGACGTTCATCGCCAAGAAATACATTCTAAGCCCTTCGACTTTTTCCGCGCGCACTCGCGGGTGCTTGTCCAGACGAGCCATCTCTTCCACCGGAACATTGTTGACCACATCGCCCTGCCCGGAGAGCAGGCCGGACATCCGCGCCGCATCCTCGCCGACCTTCTTCAACACGATTTCTTTAATGGCCGCCTTCGAGCCCCAATAGTCGTCATTGCGCGTCATGACCAGATTGCCGTCGCGTTGCCAGCTGACGAATTTGTAAGGTCCGGTGCCAATCGCGCGCTGATCTACATCATCGCCGTATTTCTCCGCGGCGCTCTTGCTAACAATAAAGCGGTTTTGCAAACGATCGAGCATCACTGCATTCGGCACCGCGGTCATGAAAACCACCGTGTAATCGTCGGGGGCTTGTATTTCCGTCAGATCGTCGAAGTTGGATTTCTGCAGGCTGCGTTTATCGTTTCTTATGCGATTGACCGAATGGATGACATCCTGCGCCGTGAACGGCGAACCGTCGTGAAATCGTATGCCTTTTCTCAGGCGAAAAACCCAGGTGTTACCCTGAAACTTCCACGATTCGGCGAGCACGCCGTAATAGTCCTTGCGTGCGTAGTTGATCTCCACCAGCGGCTCGATCATGTGCTGCCAGATGCCATATTGGGGGCCGGAACTGTGGGCGTAGGGATGCAGGGTGTCCAAACCGATGCTGCTCAAAATCATCAGCCGTTCTTTGGACGCCGACCAACCAAGCCGGGGCCACGCCGCGCCCGCAAACGCGCCCAGACCGGCGACCGCGCTTTGCTTTAGGAATGTTCTGCGCTTGATCCCATCCGAAGCCATCGTGCCCTCCAGGTTTGACCCGTAAAAACTCCGGCATTTCATTCGAAAAACTTGCTTAGCCGCGCCCGGCTCACTCGACCACTCACTTGATCTTCATGTCCCAACCAAGCACTTTTTCATCCGGGCGCTTTTTCCACACGACATTTCTCGCCACACCGTAAATATCGGCGAGATTGTAGAGCGGGATAAACAGCGCTTCCTCCATGATGAATTTGCCGGCTTTTTGTAAAATCGCCACACGTTTTTTTTGGTCCGCGGTCTTCTGCTGCTCTTCAACCAACTTATCGAGTTCCGGGTTGCTGTAACTTGTCCGTTTGGTCGTGGCGGTGCGAAAATACTGATCGTAGAGCGTGTCGGCATCGGTGAGCGAGCCGCGGCCGATATAATAGAAAGGCAATCTGCCGCCATTAACGCCTTGCTTGTCCCAAAACAATGCCCATTCCTGGGAGATCAACTCGACGCGGAAGCCGCCCTTGACCATCTGCGCGGCGACCACCTGACAAACTTCCCGGTCTTTCGGGTAACGGCCGGCGGAATAATACAACTGGATATCGCAACCGTTCGGGAAGCCGGCCTTGGCCAATAACTCCTTCGCCCTATTGGGATCATAAGGATAACGTTTCAGTTTGGGGTCCGCGCCGATGACGTTGGCGCCCACCGGACCGTTGCACGCGTAACCGATGCCGTCGAAGATATTTTTCACGATGGCCGGCGCGTCGACCGAATAGTTGGCGGCCTGGCGCACGAGTTTATTGTCCCAGGGCTTATGCGCCATGTTGAAGGCGAGAAAGAACATGCGCAGGCCCTCGACCTGGTCGATGCGCACACGCGGATGTTTTTGCAGGCGCGCCACTTCGTGCACTGGGACATTGTTGACGAAATCAGCCTGGCCCGATTCCAACGCCGCCAGGCGCGCCGCGTCCTCAGTGACTTTTTTAAAGACGACTTCTTTGATCGCCGCCTTGCCGCCCCAATACTCGTCGTTGCGGGTGAAAACCATGTTGCCGCCGCGCTGGTAGCTGACGAATTTGTAGGCACCCGTGCCGATCGGATTTTCGTAGAGCTTGTCGCCGAACTTCTCTCCCGCGACTTTGCTCAGAATGAAACGATTCTCCAGACGGTCGAGAAAAATCGCCAGCGGCTGCTTGGTGACGATGACGACGGTCTGGTCGTCAGGTGTTTGGACTTCGGTAACGTCCTTGAAATTGGGCGCCTGCAA
>CAMLCX010000683.1 GCA_946478635.1 uncultured Pseudomonadota bacterium | reverse complement strand
TGGAGTTTGGATGAACGCCGCAGTAGACTTGCGGGAAATGCGCTTCCTCGCCAATATTTTGGGTCGTTTGATTTTTTGCTTCGGCCTGATGATAACCGTCGTTGGATGCGTGTTAGGCTCGATGATTGGTTCTACCGGCGGCACCATGATGTCCGGCATCGCCTTGATGGCAGTTGGCGGCGCGATCTATTGGCTTGGCTCGACAAAAGCCTGCCCCCAATGCTCCAAACGCGTCAAACACACCGCGCTTGAATGCAAGCACTGCGGTGGCGCGCAAGCTTAGCTACGCCATATTATGGATAAGTTTGAAAGGCGCATGGGTAACGATTGGTCAAACAACTGAAACGCTGGATCTGACGATGCCAATAACTCAGGAGTGATTCCGCAATGAAATCTACAAAATCCATCGGCCCACTGGTCGTTTTATTTTCCTCGTTTGTTGGATGCACCGCGGCTCCCGACCGCATTCTCTTGAAGGAACGAGGCGATGATAATCGCTGTCACATGAAAATCGAAACTTATGGCGATCCTCTGATGCCAACCGAACGGGAGGTTGTCGACTATTACGGGCCGTGTGATGAACGGCCTTCGAGATGATATCCGCCCGCATTACACTTGCGCGACACATCTTTTGAGCAGCGAAACCGGAAAGGTGTCCGACCCGTCTAACTTCATTTTCCACACTGACTTCACTCATCAACAGTCGCGCGCTCAATCTATTCTGCGCTTTAATCGAGCCGCGTGGATCACGTCGGCCAGCGAAAAATCGATCTCGCCGCGCCGCTCACAATTGCCGTATAGACCGCCAGTAGCAGCAGCGTGATCATCAAATTGCGTTTCCAGTGATCGCTCAAAGCGATACCAAAAGGGATGCCGGTGAGGAAGCCGATGATGTGGGCGACGTAGGCGACGTGCGGATCGTAGCCGGGAATGCGGCTTTTTTCGTAGACTACGACGACGTTGTAAATGAAGTAGATAATGGCAATCAGTCCCTGCGGCGCAAGGAATAGCCAGGAGAACTTGAGAGGACTGACAAGCATGACGCATCCCGCGAGCGCGAAAATGGCCGCCGAGGCACCGAGCATTCCCGTGCCGCGGGGCATAAAGACCACGCCGACGATAAAGCTCACCAAGCCACCGGTGAAAAAGATCGTCAGAAGCTTGCGTGAACCGACCGCCTTTTCCAACGTGCTTCCGAAGACGAATTGAAAGAGCATGTTGCCGAATAGGTGCAGGACGTTGCCGTGCACAAACAACGCCGCGAACAATGTCCAGATTCTGCCCTTTTCGAGGTTGGCGAGACTGAAGATCAGATGTCTTTCGGCAAACGCCGGGTCCTGCTGCCATGCCCACAGGCTAGCCACAATGCAAGCGAGTATCAGCAGAGAATTTGTTCTCAAGAATTTGAATCAGGCCTGGCATCCGGGTCGCGCCCGGAATGAGGCTGCCTATCGAAAAGATTTCACGGCCAGGACACTAGACCTTGGGAAAGACGTCCTTTGCCATCCACTCCATCCGCTCCAAAGTTTCGTTGATGCTCGGCCGGCGCACGTCGAAGATCATCGTGTCGACTCCGGCGGCGCGATAGTCGCGGATGTCGCCGGCGATCTCTTCCGCGCTGCCCATGAAGCGGCGGCGGCGGCCATCGATCTTTTTTTCCCTGTCAAAGAGCGAGCCTTTCAACGCCACCCGAATCGCCTTGGGGTCGCGTCCGGCTTGTTGCGCGAAATCGGCGAGCATCGCGAAATCCCTTTTTACGTCCTCCGGTTCGAGGGGGATCGTCGGCACGCCCCCGATGGGATGCCAGCCGTCGCCGAGGCGCGCTGCGCGGCGGATCGCTTGTTTGCTGTGACCGCCGATCCAGATCGGAATTCCCGGTTTTTGCACGGGCTTTGGAAGAAAAACGATATTGGAAAAACTGCAATACTTGCCGTTGAAGGTTGGATTGTCGCTGCTCCAGAG
Source organism: uncultured Pseudomonadota bacterium (assembly GCA_946478635.1). Next base: position 767 of record CAMLCX010000683.1, on the reverse strand, counting down.
CTCTCTATAGGCCGCGATGTATTCGTCGGTGACTTTGCCGCGCTCTTCGTAGGGCTCCGTGCGAATGGTTTCAAATTCTTCTTTCATCCAACCGACACCCGCGCCGACGATCACCCGGCCGCCCGACAAAACATCGAGACTCGCGAGCATTTTCGCCGTCACGATGGGATTGCGATAGGGCAGAATCATCACGCTGGTCGCAAAACGTATGCGCTTGGTCGCGCCCGCGAGAAAGCCCATGGTGCTAAGGGTTTCGAGATGATAGCCGGTGCCGGGGTACTTGCCGTCGACGGTGTAGGGATACGGCACGGAGATATCCCGCGGCACGATGACATGATCCGCCACGGTAAGACAGTAAAATCCCAAAGCCTCGGCCTGCTGGGCGAAACGCACCAGTTCCTCCGCCTTTACATTAGCGCTGGAAGCCGGCAGATGAAGTCCAAAATCCATCGTCGTTCCTATCTTTATGACTATATTTCAGAGCCCGAGCGGTTGAATGCAGATTTTTCCCAGCGGTGATTCTTTTGCCGCAGCGCCATGATTAGCAGCCGGCTTTACTCGCATTGTCATTCTTAGGAACGTAGCGACGAAGAATCTGCTTTTGGTTCTTTAGTCGAACGGATTTAAGTAGCGCAAAAGCAGATGCTTCACTTCGTTCCGCCTGACGACATCAAAAGACATGACTTCTTTACTTTGCGACCTTTGCACTGCTATATCTCAAAATTTGCGCGACTTGCGCAATTTTTTCAGGTTGGTGGTCTTAAGTT
>CAMLCX010000682.1 GCA_946478635.1 uncultured Pseudomonadota bacterium | reverse complement strand
TTTGCTCTCTGCCCCATGCTCTATGCGTAACTTTACTTGATCACCCGATCCGCTCGCGCCCGCGCGCCGCAAAGTTCAGAACAAAAAAAACGTGGAGCGTACGTTATTCCCGCGCACGCGGGAATCAGGTGATGGACTGTATCCGTCATGCCGTTGAAAAACGGTATCCTGGTGGATGGGTCTGGATTCCCGTTTTCACGGGAATGACGGATAGCAAACGCCGCTTTTTAATCGAGCTTTTAAGCCAGCACACTAGCAAAATGTCTCCATGATGTAGCGGTGCGCGGCGATGGCGGCGGTGGCGCCGTCGCCGGCGGAGGTGATCGCTTGCGAGGCCGAATCCTGGCGGATATCACCGACGGCGTAGAGACCGTCGCAGGCGGTTTTCATCGAAACATCTGTCGGCACATGCCCGCTGTCGCTGAGCTTCACAATACCTTGCAGAAATTTCGTGTTCGGCTGCAAGCCGACGTAAACGAAAAGTCCGGCGAGATCGATTTGTGATATTTCTTCCGATGCCAGGTTGCGAGCCCGCACGCCGGTGACGACGTCGTCGCCGAGGATTTCTTCGATGGCGGTTTGATAGCGCGGGACAATTTTCGAATTGTCCAACACTCGCTGTCGATAGGAGTTTTGGGCAGAGAATGTTTCAGAATGATGGAAGAGTAAAACCTGCCCGGCGAGATCCGCGAGCGTGAGCGCCTCCTGAAGCGCGGAATCGCCGCCGCCGACAACGCCGACCACTTGACCGTCGTAGAGCGGTCCATCGCAACTCGCGCAGTGGCTGACGCCGCGGCCCATCAATTTTTCCTCGCCGGGCACGTCTAGGTTTTTAAGCCTCGAACCAGTGGCGACGATGACGGCTTTGGCGCGATGCCGTTCTTCATCGGTGGCAACGGACCAGAAACGATCCTGCGCTTCCAGGCTCGAAACTCCGGCGCGCTGGAATTCGGCTCCCTGATCGGCTGCTTGACGCTGCACCGTCGGACACAGGTCGTAGCCGGCGATGCCATCGGGGAATCCGGGGAAGTCTTCGATTTTTTCGATGCTGATGAGATGGCCGCCAGGAATGTTCGATTCGAGGATCAATGTGGAAAGCCCATGCCGCGCGGCGAATAGCCCGGCGGTGAGACCTGCGAGGCCCGAGCCCACTACGATTACATCGTACTCAGACATCCTAAATCCCTTGGTTCAAACCGTTCAAAAAGTTCAAATCGGTCAAGCCCCCTCCTTGATCCTCCCCCGCGACGCGGGGGAGGAAAGTCGTCCCGGGCGACATCGAAGAAAGGTAGGGGCTTGAACGGAGCGCAGCGGTTGAACGGCTTGAACGTTTTGAACAAACGCATGGGGTTTCACCGCCATGCGTCGATTGAAACCGTTTTCTGATAATTGCAGCCCATGATGCGCCAGTAGCCGTTGGTTTCGCCGCCGACCACGACCACGTGAATCTCGTCGGGTTTGAACATCTTGATCATTTCATCCGGCGCGGCTTTCAATTTCGAGGCGTAAGGTTCCTCGCCGAAAGTCGCGCGCGGGTAGATATAATTTTGAATGAGCTGATAGTCCCAGTACTCGCCGGCCGGCATCAGCGCATTTTCGTAAACCCACTGGATCAGTTTCTCTTTGGTGTCGAAGCCGCCGCGATCGATGTATTGCCTGGCCGCGATGGGATCGAGCAGGAAAGTCGGCGCGCTGTGCGCGTCCATGCCGCGCAGCATGTTGCGCACGTGCTCGCGCCAATATTTTTCGCGCACGCCGAGAGTAAAAGCGGTGGAGCGGCAGCCGGTGAAGATGCTCACCGTGCTGTCCGACGGTTTGAACCCATGCTGGACGTGAAACGGCGTCCACGGACTGCGCTCTTCATTCTCCGCGAACGTTACGGTGCCGTAGGCGTAGCCGTTGCCCTGGGAGCCCATGTAGCTATCGCCTGGGATGGAGCCGCCCTGGAGATTTTGCGACAGCAATCCATAGGCGCGCCCGATGGTCGCGTTGGCTTGATTGTACGGGGCCATGGCGCCGGTGCCGGAGTTCATGCCGATCTCGTTTCGGATCGGACCGTTAACGACGACCATCGCCGCCATGGAGCTGGTCGTGCTGCCGCGCGCGCTTACGCCGCTGGCTGCCAGCGCGAGGATCACCGGAAAATACTCCGGCTTCGCCCCCGCCATCACCGCATTGACCGCGACTTTTTCAACAGTAAATTCCCAGTGCTGGCGAAACTGGTTCGAGCGTATGTGCCCGGCGATTTCGTCGGGCTTATGGCTTGTATGCGCGAGCATTTCCGCCACGCGCCTTTCGGTCGGCAGAACGATGGGCAGCTTGTCGGTCCAATTGTTCTCCAGGAACACGCGCTGCAGGTGTTCATCGTTATCGGGGTCAACCAACCTCGGCGTCGAGCGCTCGAATCTGGTCTCTTTGATGCGGTCTCCCTCGGCCGGACGCGTGAGTCCTTCGATGATTTCCTGCATCACCGGTCGGCCGCTGATCGGGCTTTTGCCGTCGACATAAGCGCGCAATTGCTCCGCCGTCTTGCCCATCACGGGTTGGGGCACAAAAGTATATCGAGCTTCGGGCATGCCGTGCATTCGCGTAACCGATTGCACAGCCTTTTCGAAGACGTTGGTATGGATGGCCACGGTGGGGACACCGTATTTGCTATCGAGGGCAATTGCGTGCACGGCGACCGCCGGCGCGCAGGTGCTTCAATGGCCGACACCGATGATGGCGCCGTC
>CAMLCX010000681.1 GCA_946478635.1 uncultured Pseudomonadota bacterium | reverse complement strand
GCGCCGTTGTGGATCGCGGCGGATAGAAACTTGTTCGGCAAATACGGGCTGAACGTCGACCTCCGCTACATTGCTCCCGCCACCGCCACACAGGCGCTCATCGGCAAGAACCTCGACATCATCAATCCCGGCGGCGAGATCGTCGAAGCGGGATTGAACGGCGAGCCGGTTGCCTATATCGCCGGCATCATGAATCGCGCCGTGATGTCGATCTATGCGAAGCCGGAAATCGGTTCGCTGGCCGACCTGAAGGGCAAAGTGTTGGCCGTCACCGTGCCCGGCGCGACCACCGATTTTGCCGCTCGGGTGTTGCTCCAGCAGGCGCGCTTGACGCCGGGCAAGGACGTCAAACTGATTTATCTCAAGGGCATGGTGGAGATTCTCACCGGCATCAACCAGGGCAACGCCGATGCCGGCATCTTTACTTCGCCGACGACTTTAAAAGCACAACACGCGGGATTGAAGGAACTGGTCAACGTCACCGAGCAGAACATCCCGATGATCCACGCCGCCCTTGCCAGCACCAAGGAGTATATCAAGACGCGCCCCGACAACGTCCGGCGATTTTTACAAGCCTATCTCGAGGGAATCAAGATCTCGCGCACCGAGGCGGACTACACCAAGCAAATCATCGGCAAATATACCAAGACCACCGACATGGGGGACCTGGAAAATTCCTATCAGACTTTCCTGCCGGCCTGGGAAAAATTGCCGGTGGTGCCCGCCGCCGCCGTGCAGACGATGCTCAACTTCGCGAACCATCCCGGAGCTAAAGCGGCGAAGCCCGAAACCTTCATCGACAATTCCATCCTGATAGAGATCGGCAAGTCGGGATTCGTCGACAAGCTTTACAAGTAAGTACGAATGTCGATATGAGATGGCCCATCCCCCTCCTTCATCCTCCCCCGCGACGCGGGGGAGGACAGCCTGTCCTGAGCGTCGTCGAAGGAAGGTGAGGGTTTGAACATTTTGAACGACTTGAACGTTTTGAACGGATTTACTCAAAGGAGAACAAATGCCCCGCCTCCCAGAAATCGACCCAAGCAAACTTTCTCCCGAGCAGCGCGCGATCTACGACCGCATGATCCGCGAGCGCGGCCACATGCGCGGGCCGTTCGCGGTCTGGCTGCGCAACTCAGAGCTGTGCGACAACACGCTCAAACTCCAGGAGATGTTCGCTTCCCGGGTGAAGCTCGAGCGGCGCTTGCTCGAGTTGATGATTCTCGTGGCGGCGCGCATCGGCACGGCGCAATATGCCTGGTTCATCCACGAGCCCCACGCGCTCAAGTTCGGCATCGCGCCAGAAATCGTTCAGGCGATACGCGAGCGGCGCACGCCGAATTTTCAGCGTGAGGACGAACACCTCGTTTACGACATTACCACGGAGCTCAACCACACGCGCACGCTGTCCGAGGCAAGCTACCAGCGCGGCTTGGCGATGTTCGGCGAGCAAACCATGGTCGAGCTGGTGAGCGCCATCGGCTTTTACTCGATGGTCGCCATGACGCTCAACGCCTTCGCCGTGTCCGTGCCGGATGGTAAGGAAGCATTGGCTTAGAAACGGCAACCACGGGGGGTTGCCCCTACTCGGATTTCTCTTGATATGAAGACTCTTATCCTCACGCTCTCCTTTCTCTTCATCGGCGCTCCCGCATGGAGCCAAACCGCCAAGCCGTCGTCCGCTGCGGATCTAGCTTCCTATACCGGCAGCGATCGCGAGCGCGTGCTCCTGGAAGGCGCCAAACGCGAGGGCAAGGTCGTCTGGTACACCACGCTCGCTGCCGAGCAGAACAAACAAATCGCCGGCGCCTTCGAAACAAAATATCCCGGCGTAAAAGTGGAAACCTTTCGCACCGGATCGTCGGCGTTGGCGCAGCGGCTCCTGACCGAGGCCAAAGCCCGGCGCCATATCGCCGATGCCATCGAGACGACGCTTCCCGGATTGCTGACCTTCCGCGACAACCAACTCTTGCTTCCCTATACCTCGCCGCACCTCGCGGCGTTTCCCGACGAAGCCAAAGAAAAGGCGCCGAAGAATCTCGTCTACTGGACCAATGCGCGCGAGTCTTACATCGGTTTCGCTTATAACAACAGGCTTTTGAATGCCGCCGATGTGCCGAAGAATTTCGACGGACTGCTGCGGCCCGGCCTGAAAGATACTATGGGACTATCCGGTGACGATACCGGCGCGCGCAGCATTGGCGCGATGGTGCGGGTCAAAGGCGATGGCTTCGTAAAAAAATTAAAAGAGCAGAATATTCGCATGCACATGATGGCCGGCAGCGCGTTGACACAGCTCGTTGCCGCGGGAGAAATCTTCGCATCGCCCAGCCAGTTTTATAGCGCCACCAACGTCGCCGCCAGGCGCGGCGCGCCGGTGGCCTGGGTGCCGATGGATCTTGTGGTCACCAACGCCGGCGGCGCCGCTGTGTATGCCAACGCTCAGCGACCCCACGCCGCGCTGCTTTTCGCCGATTTTATTTTGAGTCCCGAGGGGCAAAAACTGCTGGAAGATTTGTATTTCGGCAGCGCCAGGAAAGACTATGGCTTCAAGCGCTGGTATCCGGAAAAAGGCGGCACCCTCGCCCAGTACGAGGAAGCCTTGGAAGGCTGGCACAGACTGCTCAAGGAAGTGACGAGGAAGTGAGGCGGCCGCTGTGCCGCGGATCGCGCATCCGCCGTTCATGGTTCGAGAGCCTCACCACGAACGGTTTTTCCTTTCTCCGTTCGCCCTGAGCTGT
>CAMLCX010000680.1 GCA_946478635.1 uncultured Pseudomonadota bacterium | reverse complement strand
ATTCTAGCCTCACGACGCAGTCATTCCAAGACGAAAGGAATGTTACGCAGTGTCGTAGTCGAGGCGATTGACTACCGCAGAGTGGATGTGTCGTGACCTGGCGACCGCTTGGGTACGCCGGCTATGCGGATTTTTTGGCCGGACTACGGTCCTTCGGCAGGAAATATGTCGGCGGAATTTTTATGCCGCAGCGTTCAAGGCGCTTCATAAAAGTCGGCATTACACCGCTCGCGTAGAAATCGCCGATGACCTTTCCATGCTCGTCGACGTCCTCCTGGTCGAAGCCAAAAATCGTCTGGGTTGTGATTGCACTCCCTTCCATGCCGGTGACTTCGGCGAGTTCGACAACCTTGCGCGTGCCGTCGCTCAGCCGGGCCAATTGGACGACGATGTCCAGCGCCGATGCAATTTGTTCGCGTAACGCCCGCTCGGGCAGACCGAAGCCCGCCATTAACATCATCGTCTCGACGCGGGAAAGGGCGTCGCGCGCGCTGTTGGCGTGAATGGTGCTGATGGAGCCGTCGTGACCGGTATTCATCGCCTGCATCATGTCGAGCGCCTCGCCGCCGCGCACTTCCCCGATGACGATCCGGTCCGGCCGCATGCGCAAGGCGTTGCGGACCAGATCGCGTTGTGTCACCGTCCCCTCGCCTTCGATGTTGGCCGGGCGTGTTTCCAGACGCAACACGTGCCTTTGTTGAAGTTTGAGCTCCGCCGAATCTTCTATGGTGACGATGCGCTCGGTGGTCGGAATATAATTTGAAAGGCAGTTGAGCAACGTGGTCTTACCGGAGCCAGTGCCACCGGAAATTAAAATGTTAAGCCTGCCCTTCACGCAGGCTTCCAACACCTCAGCAAGATGCGGCGGTAGCGAGTGCAATTCGACGAGATCTTTCATGGTTAATCGCTGGGCGCCGAATCGCCGGATCGACAGAATCGGTCCATCGAGCGCCAACGGCGGGATAATCGCGTTGACACGGGAGCCATCCGGCAGTCGCGCGTCGACCATGGGCGAATGCTCGTCGACGCGGCGGCCTACCCGCGTGACGATTCGTTCGATGATTTGCATCAAGTGGGCGTCGTCGCGAAAGCGCACATCTGTCTCTTCCAGTTTGCCGTGACGCTCGATGAATACGGTGTCGTAGTTGTTGACGAGGATATCAGTGATCTCGGAGTCGTTCATCAACGCTTCGAGGGGGCCGAGGCCGAAAACCTCATTTTCGATCTCGATGACGAGACGTTCGCGATCACGGTGATTCAGCGCCATCGAAGACGACATGACCATTTCTTCGAGAATGCGCCGGACATCGGATTCGATGCGAGGAGAGTCAAGCGCCGAAACTTTGCTCAAGTCGACCGCATCGAGCAGTTTGCGATGAATTTGCATCTTGAGCTTATCGAAGGTATTGCGGCCCAAAGGAATTTTCACTCCGTCCATTGGGCGGACGTTGTCTCGTTCATCCGTGATTCGCTGCAACAAAGTCATTTTGCCCACCTCAATAATCCTCTCCCCAAATAGACGCAACAGACATGCCAGCAAGGCCGGCTGCCGGTGATTACCAGTCACGCCGAACGATAAGCGGTAAACGAAACTGGCCCGCGAATTTCAGTAGGTGACAAATTCTCGCCGAGCTGTTCCTGTTGCCAACTATGCCGAAGAACTTCCATCGAGGTATTGAGAACTTGCCGTCCATGGTTAGCGTTCGCTCAAGCTCGCCGGATTTTCCACGCTCAATGAAACTCCCATAGTTGGTAAAAGGCCGGCTAGAATTATCATTCTTGGGAGTGATATCTGTTTTTGAAGTTGGCCTCGTGAAGGGACGTTTCATGTGCGCGCTTGACGAAAATTCCGGCGCTGTGACATAACCACTTCCGGGCTATGTTGTTCAGCTCAAGCGAGTATTCTGGAGGTGATTCTCATGCACCGTGCAAGATCGACTCCGACTATTGTTTCTGCGGTTGGAATATTTTCGTTCCTTTTGATCGGGGTCTCGGCGTCTGCCCAGACTCCGTATTATGCCGGCAAGACCATCACCATTATACGCGGCGGGGGCGCCGGCGGTTCCGGCGAATTTCAGTCGCGCGCCCTGATGCCTTACTTGAAAAAATACATTCCAGGCAATCCAACGATCATGATGGAATTCATGGACGGCGCGTCGGGAAGGAAGGGCGCCAATTACATGTACACGGCCAAGCCCGATGGTCTTAAGATCGGCTCGGCGGGCGCGATGATTCCTGGGCCGATACTCGGCCTGTCAGGGAGTCACTACGACATCGACAAATTTATCTACATCGGCTCCACAGAGACGGGCAATCCCTACGTCTTTTTCACCCGCAAGAATTCGGCGTTCGACAGCCTGGACAAGGTCCGCAATGCGCGCGGAATGCGTATTGGCGCCCACTCGGTGGGTCACTCCGTCTACGTGACCGCGCGGATGTTTTCCTATTTTATGGACTTCAAGGAGCCCAAATTCGTCGTCGGCTTCAATGATCCCGAAATGGACGTCGCGCTCAACAACGGCGAGCTCGATGCTCGCACGAGCAGCAACATCGACAGCGTGCTCAAAGATCTCGGCGTGGGCGTGCAGTTTCACGCGACGATTTCGAATCCGAAAGGGCGTTTCGATCCGCGTTTGCCTGGACTCGCCGATATCGACACGTTTACGAAAAACGACAAGGAGCGCAATGTGGTAAACCTGCTGCGCGCTTTTCAGGTGCCGCGCTGGCCGCATCATCTCTCCCCGGGCA
>CAMLCX010000679.1 GCA_946478635.1 uncultured Pseudomonadota bacterium | reverse complement strand
GGGTCAGTATAATTTATATGTCAAGTGTCAAGTTAAACTTGGCACGATCGTTCGGCGTATCTCGTTCGTCGGCGTATCTCGGTTTTTCCGGACGAGATACGAGATACGCCGACCGAGATACGAGTAACGAGATACGTCATTTTTCCAAGCATTCCTCGATCTCCTTGATCAGCATCTCCGGATCGATGGGGCGGGTGATGAATTTCACCGCGCCCAGTGCGAGGCCGGTCAATTGATCCTGTCTTCCCCAAACCGTGGCGGAAAGAAAAATAAAGGGGATGTCCTTAAGGCGCGGGTCTTGTTTGATGGTTTTGATCAGGTCGAAGCCGCGCCTGGGCTTCGGCCAGCTTGTTGAGCGGCACGCCATCGAAGAAATCCTGCGTGATAAAGCACGCGCCGTCCTTCACGCCGAGGGATACCGGCGTGATCACCAGCGGATCGGTCAGCACCTTGAGGTGCTCGATCTTCTGCCGGAACTGTGCCTGGGTGTACTCGGAAAGGCTCGCCATCTTCCAGACTTTGAGGACCAGCAGCCGTTCCGGAGTTCTTTTGTGCCGGGCCGTATAGATAGCCGACTGGGGAGTTTCCGCGATCTTTTCCACCAGCTCGTAATTGGAGATGATCATGATCGGTTTCTTGCCCTTATGCCCGTCTTACCTGGACTCCGGTAAATCCACCGGCTCCTGGGCGTTCCACGATGGCGCGGATGCAAGCGTGCTTCGAGGACTCCAGCACGTTGGCCATGAAGCCCATGGCTTCCTGAGCTTCGCGGATGACGTTGCTGTCGAATGGCGCGGCCATATTTGTCTCCATTACCGAGAAAAATAGGTTTGGCCGGATGTTCACCTGCACCCCGGCACCGACAGGTCTAGCGCATGACTCATGCCAGCGTGTCCGTTTTGGTAAGTTCCTAGAAAGAATTGTGAAATCGGTCGGAGAGGTGGCCGTTCGACAAAAATGAACGGCGAATGAACAACGAGCAGATGAGATACTGAGCCCAGTCGAAGGACGTAGTGAACCTGTAACAACTACACGAACAGGCCGTGCTTTGACCGTTCACCCTGAGCCGGTCGAAGGGTTCTTTGAATCGCTGAGGGTTCATTCCCCGCAGCTTGCTGCGTCAAGTAAATCGCTCATCCGAAATCCGTCATTCCCGCATGCTTTAAGCGGTGGTTCGACGGGCTCACCACAGGCGAGTCCGGATCTGGACCCCCGATAAATACATTCGGGGGTGACGCCTTTGGATACTTTCCGTCGCGTTCTTGTCATTCCCCGCAGCTTGCTGCGGGGTAGTTCATCTTACCCGCCAATCAATTATTACAGTTCACTCGGATGACATGGCGACACAGCGTCGAGGATAGCAGGTGGCTGAAAAAGGTTCGGAATGCTTCGAGCGCCTCACGCTTCGACAAACTGCTCAGCAGACGGAAAAAATCCTCAATGATATTAAACTCACTCCGTTCGTCCTGAGCACCGTCGAAGGACTCCGACAGAGTTTTTCAGCAGACTGCTAGAGCTGAAGGTCGTTCAGTTCAGTGCCGGCGCGAGTTGGCAGTTTCTCTCTTTGGGAGACGGCGCGCGGCGGCGCCGCATTATCCGATTTACCCAGGCGGCGCAGCATGTGTGACACGCGCTCGCGCGTGCCCCAGTCGCTCCACGTGACGCCGCGGACCGGCAGGACCGCAAGTCCCGGGCGATGCCTGCCAGGAAGCGCCTCAAGAACGCCGCGGGAAAAATTGAGCGACGGCAAGGTGTGATAAACCTTTTCGATGACGCGCTGTTCATCGGCCGTGCCGATGGCATTTTGAATCGGCTTGAAAGAACGATGGAGAGCCGGAGCGGCGCTCCGAATTGCGGACAAGAGGGTCTTGCAGGTGAAGATCATCACCATCGTATTCCATAACGCGCCGCCGGCGATAATGTTTCTTGCGGTCTCGATGGATGGTTTTTCGACAAAACCCTTGACCGGCCTCACCGCGCTGCGTCGGAGGGCGTTTCTCTCCCCCGGAACAATGTAGCCGTACTCTGGGTTCGCTTGCAGTGGTGACAGACCCAAAAGCACCATCCGAGTCGGATCCGACTCCACCACGCGGAATCCATGATCGACATGGCGCATGAAACGCTCTTCTTCAAGGATGAAATGATCCGACGGAAACACGGCGACGATGGCATCGGGATAGCGTTTTTGAATATAGAGCAGCGGCAGCAAAATGCCGGGCGCGGTTTCTTTATTGGCGGGTTGAACGATCACGCGCCCCAGCGCTTTCGCCTTAAGCTGGCGGTGCACTTCACGGTATGCGAGATGTTCCTGCGCAACGATCACAAAAAGCCGCTGCGCCGGGATCAAGCGCTCGGCCCGGTCAAAAGTATGCTCCAGCATGGAGCGGCTGCCGACGAAAGCGTTGTATTGCTTGGGCAGGCCGTCGCCCCTTTGTTGAAGGACAAATTCTCTAAGCCGCGTGCCATCGCCGGCGGATAGCACAATGCCGCAACGAATACGCGGGTGAGATGAGTCAGCAACACTTGAATGCATCACGATGTCCTCCAAAGCATAAAAAGTCGCTTTTTAGAGTTACGGGTCGCGGCGAATCCGAGCGCTGAAATGTTTCCGTACTGACAAAATGAATATGCCTACGATGGCGGGGGCGCACGGCCGGTTTCTCATGGCTGCGAAATTAGGCACTGGCAAAGATCCCACATGCATTTATAGTCCTATACGCTGTGGCGGCAGTGGTAATGACGCAGTTTTTGT
>CAMLCX010000678.1 GCA_946478635.1 uncultured Pseudomonadota bacterium | reverse complement strand
GGCGAAACGACCCGGTGGCGCAATTTTGGGGAAATTTGAGGCAGTCTCACGTCGGTCATCTCTGGAATATCTACGGACATTCGTACCAAATATGGCAAACAACCAGACTCTGTTTCCAGGCACTCATGTTGCTGTAGGTTAGATTGCAAAACGTGGGCGCGGAGTTACTTGCGAGTTGATGGTGCCGAACTGGAGTACGCTTATGTTAATCACAAACTTGGATATCGTTCTTTATGCCGCAATCTTACCGACCCTCGCCGTGCTCATCATGAGAATTGCGCGCAACAAGCCTGACCGGTTTCTCGGAGCGTCATTGCCTGGAGTACTCCAGAGAGGATACGGGAAAAAAGACCACTTTGCCGGCCCGGCATTGAAAAAGTGTCCCAAGTGCAGCGAGGACCTTCAGCTCTCAGCGCTGGTCTGCGATACCTGCGATTACAATTTCCTTGCAGGGTCGGTTGCGCATCGCCATAAAATGCTGCCGGCACCAAGCGAACCTCTGGCTAATGGGGTGTCCGGACAAACTCTCGCCTATCGCACTTGATTTCTGTTCGACCCAAGGAGATCTCTGCCTGCACGACGTAACCGCTAGCTAGGCTTCCTGTCATTGTTTGCTTTCTATGTCTCAGCTTGACGAGATATGGCTTAGCTGTTTCGAGCAACTCGTCTCTTTGCCAACAAATTCGCGCATGCGCGTGATATTTTCCGGCCAAATACCCGCCAGCGCCGGCCACGGTGACTCTACTACTGCGCCCAATCCACTGGCGCCTTTCTGCGTGCCCACAAACTTTTCTATTGACACAATTCACCCTAATGCCGGACACTATGCATGACAACTTGCTTTTGCACGCCAACGCACTATGGGATTATCCTAGATGGCAGGCGGCGCCATATCATTTTCACAATCTCTTAGAGTCATCGGTCAAGAGCTGGAAAGTCTCGGCGTCGATGCGTTTGAGTTGGGCAAACTTGACGATGAGTACGTCGTGCAGATGGACGGCAATGGGACTGCCGGAAAATTGTCGAATAACACCCTTCTTAAGCGAATCAGCGAAAAATTTCACGGCGTCGACTCCCAAATACCCAGTCGGCTCCGGTTTTCAACCGAGCAGATCATTCGGTCGGACATTGAAAGAGCCGTGCGCCGCGCCGAAACCAGCGGGATACCGAACTCCGGAAGCCTGCCGCTCATTCTACGCGTGCTTGGCAACTTCTTGGATGAGAGAGGAGCCGACGACTTCACCATTCTCTGCTCGAGCGATGGGGTAAAAGTCAACTATGATCGCAAACTGGAATGCTTCACTACTGACAATCTCTACGATCTCGGCGTGCGTATGTATCTGAGAAGGTCCGGCCGGGTTTCCTCAAGATGATCTCGGCGCCAACCGATCCAGGTTAAAGTTTATCCGCCGGCCGTCGCCGACTTTGCACTCTCCGCTCTCTCTGCGCCGATCCCGATTTCCGGCTATCACTTTCCATACAGCGATTTGATAAAGCCGCTCTTGTCGAGTTCCGCGACAAAGCTGGGATCGGTAAACTCTTCGGGCTTGTGACCCCAGACGTCGTTGCGCGTCATGGCGACGTAATCGAAACTGATTTTCATTCCTGGATGATTGGGGTACGGCGTCGGCAGAAACATCTTTGAGAAGATGTCGTAGGATTCGTTCACTAATTCGTCGTCGGTCATTTTCATGACCTTTTTGATGACTTTGATGCTGAAGTCGCGGTTGCTTTTGAACAGGGCGATACCCTCCAGGTGCGCCTTCATATACCGCGTAATCAGATCCCGATCGCTTTTGATCGCGGCGCGGCGGTCGTGATTTCCATCCACGGGTAGTCAAGTTCCTTGGCCGAATCCCATAGCATGCTGAATCCCATTTTGCGCGCCAAACCATAACCCGGGTGCCCTACCGCTGACGCGTCGACTACGCCGGCTTTGAGCGCCATAACGCGCTCGGAATCGCTACCGCCGGTTGTGAGCAAAGTGAAGTCGCGATCGGGATTGAGCCCTTTCTTCTTCGCAATCGAGCGTACTAAAAAATCCGTCAACGAGCCCAAGCTCGACACACCGATTTTTTTGCCCTTCAAATCCTCGGGCCGTTTAATATCGGGGCGGACCATCAAGGCGTGAACCACGGCGGGCATCGTGTGCGCCAGAATCGCCATGTCCGCTCCGGCGAGATTAGCCGCGATGACGGTCGGCGTCGCGATGGGGATAATGTCCAAGTTGCCGCTGATCAACGCCTTCGAGCCGATCCCCGAACCCATGACGGTGATGACTTCGGCGTCCAGTCCGTACTTCTCAAAGAGTTTACCTTCCTTGGTGATGAAGATGATAATGTTGCCCATACCCACGGAAGGCACACCAACGCGGATTTTTTTCAGCGGCTTGTTTTGCGCATCAGCCGCACCGACGAGTGCGGCAAGCAAAACCACCAGAGCCAACGCGAAGGCCGACCTAATACGCACCATGGCATTCACCTCGAAACAACGATTGGAACGTTTGGAAACGACGGAAACCCCATCGATCAAACCATTTGCATGTAGACATCGACCAAGGCCGGGCGTTTTTCCTCTTTGATGACCTTGATCGCCCGTTCCACCGCCGGGCGAATCTGCTCCGGTTCGGTGATCGGCCCCTCGCCGTGGAGACTGAAGGAGCGGGCCAAGTTGGCAAAGTCGACCGGGGGCTTGGCCATTTCCATACCCACGAGTTTGTTCTCCACCGGCCGGCCGCGGTGGATCGCGACCTT
>CAMLCX010000677.1 GCA_946478635.1 uncultured Pseudomonadota bacterium | reverse complement strand
TTTCCGGCTGGACATGTTGGATGATGATTTCTTGAATCATGGTCTGCTCCTTTGCGTAGGGTCTGTGGTTATTCCGGTTTCTCCCTGAGCACCGATTTCAAGATCTTTCCCGTCGGACCCTTGGGCAGCTCCGCGAGGATGTGGATTCGCCGGGGATATTTGTAACGCGCGAGATGCTCTTTGCAGTAATCGTGCAGTTCAGCGGAGGATAGCCGCTGCGCGCGCTTCAGACTGACGAAGGCCGCGACTTCTTCGCCGAGATCGGCATCGGCAACGCCGATGACCGCGGCTTCGGCGACGGCAGGATGGGAGACCAGCACGGCTTCGATCTCCTGCGGAAAAACGGAATAGCCGCCGCGCAGAATGCGCTCGCGCTTTCGGCCGACAATCTGCACATAGCCGTCCGCAGAGATGGTCGCGAGGTCCCCGGTCCTGAACCAGCCGTTGGAAATGACCTCGTCGGTTTCCTCGGGAGCGTCCAAATATCCATCCATCACCGCCGGCGATTTGATCCACAGCTCGCCGATGTCGTCGCTCGCGCCGTCCTCGATTTCTACCTTGATCTCGACACCGGGCACGGCTCTTCCGACGGCATTGGGAACATCATCATTCGAATCGTTGGCGCGAAACGACAGCGGGCGGAATAGCTCCGTCATACCGTAGCCGCGCACGATTCGCGTGCCTGATTTTTCGCGCCATTCGACGGCCAATTCCCACGGACAGGGCGCTGCGCCGGCGATCGCCCGGCGCACGCTCGAAAAATCACATTCGGCAAACGCTGCCGAGTTGAGCAGGCGGCGGAAGATCGTGGCCACACCCGGTAGAACCGTCACGCGATGTTTTTGGATTGCCGCGAATACCGCCTCGGGCGCGAATCGTTCGAGAATGACGATGGTCGCGCCGGTGAGCAGCGGTGCCAAGAGACCCCCGTTCAATCCGAGCGAGTGCGCCAGCGGCACCGAAACCAGCACCGTGTCGTCGGCGCTGAGGCCCATGACCGGCTCCGCCCAGGAGCGATTGGCGAAGGTCAACGCGTCATGGCTGAAAACCGCGCCCTTGGGCCGGCCGGTGCTTCCCGAAGTGTAGAGAATCAACGACGGAGCACTGACCGCTTCGACCGTGTGCCAGAAGCCTCCGTTCATCAAAACACGATCGATGCTTAATTTAGGTCTGAGGTCCGCCTTGAAGGCGGCGAGCTCCTCGTCTTTGACCAGCGGGTTGAGCGGCGCTGGTGTTGCTCCGAGCTTAAGAACCGCCAGAAATGCGATGACAAATTCGATTCCGTTCGGCAGCAGGATCGCGATTCGATCTCCCTCAGTAATGCCCCGAGCCGAAAGATCGCGAGCGAAACCGCACGCGAAAGCGTCGAGTTCCGACCAGGTGAGGGCGCGATCGTCCGCGATCAGCGCGGTCTTCTCGCCGAGACGGTGCGCGTTGGATTCAATGGCACAAACGAAATTCTGGGGCACCGATCTCACTCATTAGTTGGCAGTGCTCGGGTCGTCATTCCCGCATGCTCTTAGCGGGAATCCAGAATCTTAGAATCTGGACCCCCGACAAAGGCATTCGGGGGTGACGCCTCTTACGACTGAATTTCTTGCCATAAATCTTGCCAATCAGGGTTGTGCTTCTGGATCAGTCTCAATTTCCAGGCCCGGTTCCATTTCTTTAATTGTTTTTCTCTTGTTATCGCTGAAGTCATATCAGAATGTAACTCGAAGTGAACTAGCCGGTGAACTCCGTATCGTTTCGTAAACCCGTCAACCAGATCGTTCTTGTGCTCCCAACATCGCTTTAATAGATCACTCGTTACCCCGACATACAACGTGCCGTTTGGTTTGCTCGCTAGAATATAAACGGCCGGCTGTTTGCGCATTGATACTGGGGGTTCCTGCGCACCGTAAGATAATGATTACTTGCCGGCGAAATCTTTGAGGTTAATTCGCTGCCATACTTCCTTAGGGATGCGGTGGCGCGGCGTGAAAGAGGCAAGCGATGGTTTGGCGGTGGCGTCTACGCCCCACTTTGCCGTGTTGCCGTCTTCCTTGGTCGACGGATCGAGATCCGAGCCGCGGGCGTTTGTGATGATCGCGATGTCGCGGTCCGGCTGGCAGCGCGTGGCAATCGCCCAATTGACCTGCCGGTCGTTGAAAACGTCCACGTCGTGGTCAACGACCACGACCCGCTTCATGTAAAGATCGGCGCCGAGCACGGCAAGGATCGCATTCTTCGCCTGGCCGGAGATGCGTTGCTCGATCGACACGTAGCAGGTAAACGGCGCCGGCACGCGCACCGCTTTCACCGTCGGCACCATGGCCCGCACCGCGCGGTAAAGATTCGCCTCGATGGGCGTGGTGGAAAGCATCAGGTGATCGAGATGTCCCACCGTGATGTCTTGAAAAATCGCGTCGCGCCGATGGGTGATCGCGCGCACCTTGAGCACTTCGCGTTGGCGCTCGCCGAGGCTGTAGCCGGTGAACTCGCCGAAAGGACCTTCGGCGGTGCGCTCGTGCGGCAAGATTTCTCCCTCGATGATCATTTCCGCGTGTGCCGGAACGAGCAGCTCGGAAGTCTCGCACTTGACGAGATCCAAGGGCTCGCCGAGCAGCCCGCCCATGATGGCGCGCTCGTCCTCATCGATGGAGCCGATGGCGAGACAGCCGAGCGCGATGGCCGGATGAACTCCGATGGCGAACGCCACGGGCAACACTTTCCCGTGCGCTTCGGCGGCGCGCTGAAACTCCCAAAGATGTTTGGCCAACG
>CAMLCX010000676.1 GCA_946478635.1 uncultured Pseudomonadota bacterium | reverse complement strand
CGGAAAGAAATCAACTTAACGCAGCAAGCTGCGGGGAATATGACCCGCAGCGATTTCAACAGCTCCTGGATACGGCGACACGCGCCGCGCTGCTATCGATTTATTCAAGTGAATTTTCGTCGAGAGTATGGCGGAATCGATTGGGATAGATTGACCTACGCATTGGAACGAAGGTTTCAGCGGCTTTGGAAGCCTCAGAGGATAACAAAGCGATCTCTTTATGAAGAGCCCCACGAGATTAACGCCATACGGGAAAAATTCCATGACAAAATGTACGTCTTCATTGCCCCCCTCGACAAAACCGACAAACGCATTGCGGATATGATTGGAATCAGTTTCGTGCGGCTCGCGCAGCAGGGGAATCTACTTGCGCGGCGAGACTTGTGCGACCTGATAAGGTTTACGGTAGATAGATGGATGGAAGGTCACGAGACCATCGCGCGTTGGCGTGGGCACGAAGCGGAATTGCAAAACCAGATTGAAGCTTGCATACGCCGGTATCGTTACACCGGTTCATTTTTGACCTACCTCTTCCGAACTCTCGAACGCGCCGGGCGAGGTATCGTGCCATTTCAAGCGTACCCGCTGGATCATAGTAATAACGTGTTTGCGCATGACCGCTGAGAGTCATAGCTTGCGAAGTAATCGCCATCAGCTCCAGTCTTGCCGAAGTGCCTAGCCAGCGACTGGCGCGCCCGGAGAGATTTGAACTCCCAACCCCCAGATCCGTAGTCTGGTGCTCTGTCCAATTGAGCTACGGGCGCGTGCTTGGTTGCGATCTCACACTGAGAAGTCTGAGATCCAAAATCTGCACTTTGCCACAAGGCAAAGTGGCGGAGAGAGAGGGATTTGAACCCTCGGTGCGGAATTAACCGCACACACGCTTAGCAGGCGTGCGCCTTAGACCACTCGGCCATCTCTCCGTGCCGGTCCGATTTCGCGTCCGGCTTGCTAGCCGGAGAAGCGCACAGTTAAGTGTTCTTAAGGTCCGCTAAAATTAGCACACGAATTGTTGCTTTTCTACAATCGCCACCGGCCATTTCACCGCTATTCCTCACCAAAAAGAAGGGGGCCGGCGTTTGCGACGCCCTGCCCCCATCCACAGCCGGAAATACTGCTATCTCGTCAACCTTCCCAGATCGGCTTCACGAAGCTATCGAGCCATTTTTTAGGATCTTCGAGAAACATCTTGTCGGTGACCGGAAGCGGTTTGGCGCTCTTTCCGAAGGCCGACTCGATCGAAGTTTTGGATTTGAAGTCATTCCGCGAAGTCTCTCTGCCGACAGAGTCAATGGTTTTCTGCCCCTCATCCGAGATCAACCACTCCGCGAAAAGCTTCGCGGCGTTGGGATGCGGCGATTTGGCGTAGATGCCTGCCTGGCGCGGGAACACCACCGGCGGCACGGTCTTGACGTAACCCACCGGGGTGCCCTTATGCATCTCTTCCATCACATCATGCAGCAGCGCCGGCATGCAGATGTTGTATTCGCCGGAGATCACCAGGCGAAACATCGCGCTCGTGCTCTTGTGCACCGGCACGTTCAGCGCCTTCAGCCCCTTTAGAAAATTATTAAACCGCCCGTCATCGTTCCACTGAGTTTTGAGTCCCGAAAGCATCGAGCTCAGCGGTCCGGCGCGCATCGGATCGTCCAACGCGATCATGCCCTTGTACTTGGGATTGGCGACGTCTTCCCAGCTCTTGGGCAGATCGGCCGGCTTCATTTTTTTTGTGTTATACGCGAGCGCCTGGATCTGCAGGCTCACAGTCGGCAGGGTCGGGTCGTGCAGGTACAATACGTCCTTCTGCACCGTTTCGTAGGGCATGATCCCTCCCGCGGCGCGGATAACCGGCGGCGCGTTATCCGAGAGCACCACGTCGAAGCTCGCCTGTCCGCCCTGAAATTCGGTCAAGACGCGGGTGACGATCTCCGGATTGCGCCCCTGCCAATAAGTCGCCTTGATCCCGGGATAACGTTTCATGAACGCTTCGGTGATGACCCGCAAGTGTTCAACGTCCCAAACGGAATAGACGATCATGTCCCCTTCCTGCTTGGCTTTCGGATAGAGATCCTGGCTCACCTTCTCGAATGCCTTCTTTGCAGTGGCCGTCGCATTGGCGCTGCCGGTCTCTTTTCGGACTTGTCCCGGCATGACCTTTTGCGCCGCTGCTTTGGGGTCCTTGACCGCTTCCTTCACCGCCTCCTTGATAGCCGCCGCCTTCTCCGCGGCCAGCGCCCCTGAAGCGAACAAAAAGCTCGCGCTCAGCGCCACCGCGATTGTGGATTTACTTAACATGCCTGCCTCCCCCTTTCTGAAATGACTGATAATTGAACTGATTGAACCGAACGAAATGCTTACAGTACGAGAGCCGTGAGTTTTGGCGCAGTCCTTACGCCTTGTTTCTTTTCCCTCGCTACGACTTGGACGCTCATTTACAAGCTGAACTTCATTTTGAACGCAAATTTAGCGATAGTCACGGCGACAATCAAGATAATTAAATAGATCACACCGCCGGCCGCCGCCTCCGCCCACTGCCCGACCCGGAAGTATTCGAACAACGTCACCGGACCATACTCCTTTCCCGGCGCGGTCAACAAGACCGCCACGTCGACGTTCCGGATCGCCTCGATGAATATGTAGAACAGCGCTCCGCCCACCGACGGCTTGAGAATCGGCAAGGTGATCTTGAAGAAAACATGGCGCCATCGCGCGCCGTGCACCCAGGCCGCCTCGTCCAATTCTTTGTGGATGTTCACAATGGCA
>CAMLCX010000675.1 GCA_946478635.1 uncultured Pseudomonadota bacterium | reverse complement strand
TCGATCTTCTGCAGCGGCGGCGGGTCGTCCTTCTCGGGCCCCATGTAAGTCCACACGACTCCGCCCCACTCTTCGACCGGATACCAAAGATGCCGGATGTTGGCTTTGAAATCGCTATCGCGCGGCTCCAACGGCTGATCGATGCAGCGGCCTTTAGTGTCGTACTTCCAACCGTGGTAGGAACACATGAGCCCGTCTTCCCGCACCTGGCCGTATTCCAACGAAGCCAGTCTGTGCGGGCAGTGAACACCCAACAGGCCCGGCCGCCCTTTGCCGTCGCGAAATACCACCAGGTCTTCGCAAAGCATCCTGACGGCGATGGGAATGTCTTTCAGGTTGGCCGACAAACAAACAGGGTGCCAATAGCGCCTGAGCATCTCCCCGCCGCGGGTTCCCGGTCCGGTGCGCGGCAGCTCTTCGAGCAATTTCTGATAGGCGCTCTGCGCCGCACTGCCATTCGCATTTTTATCATCTGCCATGCCGTAACCTCCATCCGCTCGCCCTGGGATCGATATGCAAAACTACCGAGAGAGCCGGTTTCATGTCAACAAGCACGGGCTGAGCGACATCTCCATTCGGCAAACCGCTTTGGCGTCGAGTCGGTGGTTTGGGATCTGCTGACCCGTGACGGAGTCCCGCGCCAAATCAACCATTGACCGGCAAGGATATCGGTTGGTAAAGTGCGGTTAAATCGACGGTCACCCTGCTTACAAGCAATCGGAGGTGAAACATGGCAATCGGACTATCCCACGGCGGAACCAATGTTTACTCGGCGGCAGACCCTTCGCGCGAGCTTTGGGCGGCAACCCAGGACGGAGCGGTGCTTTTCGAGCGCGCCGACAACGGTCGTTGGCGGGAATCCCGGCGCGTGCTGCGCGGCAATCACATCAGCTCGATCATCTTTGAGCCTAACAGCGGCACGATGTTCGCCGGCGCGTTTTTCGGCTCTATTCACGCCAGCGCGGACGGCGGCAAAACGTGGGAGCGGCGCGACAACGGCATCCCGATTCATGACATCTACAGTCTCGCTTCGACCGTCGTCGACGGAAAGGTTCGAGTGTACGCCGGCACGCAGCCGGCGCATCTTTTCGTCAGCGAGGATTTGGGCCTTCATTGGAATGAAATCCCGTCGCTGCGTAATGTGCCCACGGCCACTCAGTGGTCCTTCCCCGCGCCGCCGCATATCGCGCACACCAAGTTCATCACCTTCGATCCGCACGATTCGAAAACCATCTATGCTTGCATCGAGCAAGGGGCATTTCTGAAAAGCACCGACGAAGGAAAAAACTGGACTGAGCTCAACACCGTCGGTTTGTACAAGGATAAGAACCGGCCCGTTGAACATTTCTATGACGTGCACCGCGCGCTCATCGATCCGCGCGATCCGAGAAAAATCTACGTCACCGGCGGCGCCGGCCTTTACGTCACCGATTCCGGCGGCGGCAGCTGGGAGCGCTGGACCGCGCCCGACTGGGCGGCGGACGTCTACCCGGACGGCTTCACCTGGAACCCCAAGAACCCCGACCTCATGTTCGTTGCCGCCGCCGAACACAATCCCGTAACCTGGCGCAAGGCCGGACCGCAGGCGCGCGCCGAAGGGAAAATCTACCGGAGCAAGGACTGCGGCAAGACCTGGCAGCGGCTCGGCAACGGGCTGCCGGAAAGCTTGAAGCATGAATTCGGCGCGCTCTGTCTCGAGGAAGCGAACGGCAACTGTTCGATCTTCGGCGGCACCACCGGCGGCGAAATTTTTTCCAGCGACGACAATGGCGAGAGCTGGAACCTGATCACCTCCGAGCTGGCGCCGATATCGAAGAAGGGGCACGAGAGACTGCTCGCGGCGAGCTGACCGACTTTTTTAATAGAAGAAAGTAGGAAGTCGTCATTGCTCCCGCTCCGCTCTCCGCCTTTCTCCCCCTTGACGGGGGAGAATTGAAGTGGGGGTGATCGAATCAAGCGGCACCCTATCCCAGCCTTCCCCGGTAAGGGGGGAAGGAGTAAGACCATGCTACCAGATTACTGATGAATCTAAATTCAGAAAGTCTCGGCAAATCCCTTGCCGAAGAGCTTCTAAAGCAAAGCCAGCACGATGGCGCCGTAACTCCTATGGACGCGGTACTCGACGCGGCCCGCGCGGGAAATTTCAGCGACGATCAGTGTTTTCGTCTCCTCGCTCGTCTGTGGACGCTCAAACGCATGATGTATTACGTCTACGGCGGCTGGGCGCAGGGAATCAATCTCAACGAGTACCCGCCCGCGGTTGCTTATCTGTTCGGCAAACAGACCCACGACGAATCGACACAGGAAATGCAGTTGAGCGATGAGATTCTCAAACGCCGCTGGGTACGAACACAAAAGCAGTTGTTCGCGCATGCGTACGGCCGGTTCGGCACGGCGACGCGCACCGGCTCTTATGTTTTTTGCTTGCGCGCTCTGGCCAACTATCCGCAAAACGTGCGCATCGCCGCGCTCAACCTCGGTCCGAAAGTGATCGAGCTCTCCTGGACGGAAAGATTCGCCAAATTCTTTCCGGACGAATCCATTCACGCCCTTTTTCAAAGCCAGCTCGCCGAAACCCGCAGCCACGTTCTCATGGGCAAGTTCCAAACGGAGAAATTCATCCACAAAGAAGTCGACGCCGAACTGGCTAAACGCCTGTGCGCCGAAACCCGGCGCGACTATCTATTCTTTCTCGACGAAACCGCCCGCTTCGTTCTGGGCATGGCGGAAGAAACCCCGGGAGAAGTCGCGGTTTCGGCGGATATCGA